>CAZQIK010000074.1:6794-7007 GCA_964593085.1 uncultured Spirochaeta sp. | reverse complement strand
TCCAGACATGGTCGGCATCTTCCTGGATATGCGGGACGTAGTTGAATCAATCCGGTTGAAGTACTCGTACTGATTGGGCCAAGGCGTCGGTGGAAGCCCGGCTTGACCGTATTCAAGGCCGTTGCCGGGCTTCTCTATCTATCACACGTCAATACAGTTGTTCTCGCAGCTGAGTTCTGGTAGACAGAGAACCGTACGTACATGTAGACGACG
>CAZQIK010000074.1:0-6784 GCA_964593085.1 uncultured Spirochaeta sp. | reverse complement strand
CGGATTCCATTCTTCCGATGTATAGATAACCGCGCATGCTTGTACATAGTGGCAGCGTACCGTATGATATGATGAGTGACGGTATTTCCCAAGCACTGTCCGTTCTGCGGCACATCTTCTCGCTCTTTTCAACCATTCGGACTTTCGATTCCGGTACTTCGTGATCTGAAAGTAGTCGGAGCCGGTGTCCGAGATTACGCGTTATGTCCGACGTGCCGGTCAACCGACCGCGAACGGCTGGAGTACCTCTACCTGAGTAGGCAGACGCAGCTCTTCTCGGATGCCGCCGCTAGCGAACTCCGAATTCTCCATGTCGCCCCTGAGCCTCACGTTGAGTCACTGCTCAGAGAGCTTTCTTTATTCCAGTATACCACCTGCGATCTGCAGCGAATCGATGTAGACAGGACATACGACATCAGCAATATCCCAGTCGCGGATGAGGTCTACGATATCGTGATTTGCAACCACGTCCTTGAACATGTTGATGACGCGACACGAGCGATCTCTGAAATATACCGGACCCTCACATGGGGCGGTTGGGCCATGCTTCAGGTGCCTATCTCTCCGGTGCTTCCGGGGACAATTGAGGGCTCCGAAATCGAATCTGCCCAAGACCGAGCGTTGAAGTTCGGACAGGCAGATCACCGTAGAATTTTTGGCGAGGACTACCCAAGCATTCTTGAATCGGCAGGTTTCAGTGTTGATATTTTTGATTGGACACGGACTCGAAATCAGTATGGTGGGATCTTCAACAAATACTCGCTCTGTCGAGATGAGAAGATCTACATTGCTCGGAGATTACTGCCGTGAGCATACGCAGGTAGTCGCCCGTTCCTGAAACTCTATCACTGATCAAAAACACTATGTATCGCGCCCGGACAGTGCGATACCGGCTTCAATGAATGCGATTACTTCCTCCAGCATCTGCTGGAAGCTATTAGTCGCGAGTCCCGAAAACTTACAGTCCATCATGCCGTCCAAAGCAAGCATTGCCGCCCCGTGCATTGCCGACCAGGCAAGAAAAGCAACGCCCGACACCCCGGCTCCACCGATTGTCCGGCGCCCCGCCATTGCCTCGGCAACCGTCGACTCCAGCATCTCAAAAGTACCTTCGCTCGCTGCCTGTACGTGATTATCAGATGACTCGAAATGTGCTGCATGTTGCCTCGGCATTTGGATGCGGCTGAGCGCCGGGCCCATAATGAGACGGTATGCTCCCGGATGCTCGAGAGCAAACCGTACGTAGGCACGCCCCATTTCGCTCAGGCGCTCGAGCGGGTCGGAGATGTGCATCACACTCGCCAAGGCAATGCGGAATCGGTCGAAGCCTTCGGCCGCGAGTGCCAGCATCAGCTCATTCTTGTCGGCGAAATGGTGAGATGGAGCAGCATGAGTTACGCCGGTTCTCTCAGCAAGGCGACGAATCGTGAGGGACTCTACTCCATCTTCTTCAATCATTGCAAACGCAGTATTAAGCAACGCGTCGCGGAGGTTTCCGTGGTGATAGCTACCGCGTTTCTTGGATTGTGATGCACCCATGAATCTACCACCATATCAGAGCTGAACACTATCCGCAATCTCAACTCGCAGCCCGTCCAACAGCCGCACCTCCAGATAGGCGGCAATGATCTCCAGACGTGCAAGCTCGGCCTCTGTTGTAGCCCGTCGCAAGGCTGCTTCGGCCTCAATAAGTTCACTCACTGTGGCACGTCCAGCCTCAAATTGCACAGTCCGCTCTGCCACAATGGAGCCTCGAGCTTGCACCAACTGCCGAGCAACCGCTGCCGAGTCCATCGAACCTTCCAAGCGCGCCCGAGCCGATGCTGCCTGAATGCGCGCCACATCACGGAGGTCCTCGGTAAGCTGCGACAGTTGATTGACTCGCTGTGAGAGCTCTTCATAGCGTGCCCGTCGCACACCACCTGCCAGCGGAGTCCACACCGCCTGTAGCACTATCTCACCCCACAGATCGGGGGTCAACTCGGTGTTGAGCGAGTGTATCGCGCGGCCTTCGAGGAACACCGCGGGCCAGAGCTGTCGCACCAGGCCACTGCGAGTAGCCTCTAAAGAGGCACGCTGCGCAGCGAGTGCGGCGATATCTGCGCGGGCGCTTGCAGACCTTGCGTCCTTACGCTGCAGCATGCTTTCAATATGCTCGGGGTCCAGGTCAGGCACTACAACGACCTCCCCAACCGAAATACCGGTCGCCCTTGCAACAGATAGGCGTGATACTGCCGCAGCGCGTTCCAGCATACGAAGGTCGCGCTCAACTTCAAGGACCGCGGCGTCAATGAGCAGGAGCTCGGATTCGAGGAGCCTTCCTGAATCAACTAATGCAGCAACCCGCTCACGTTGCGTTCGGAGAGACTCAGCCGAAACCCGTTGAGCTTCGGCCTGTGCGCTGAGGGCACTGAGATCAAGCACGCTTTCCGCCGCCTGGTAGATATGCTGCTCCACCTGCCATTCGGATTCCAGAATCGAAGCGCGCGCTTGCGCTCGCGCAACGCGAACCCCAGATGACTGTTCGGCAATATTGAGTAACGGTTGCCTAACAACCGCCGCAATTGAGCCATCCCACAGGGGAACTTGTTCTACAGGGCCAAAGGTGGTATCTGCGGACAGCGCGTCGGTGCGCCGCACCAGTTCCGACTGGAGCGACACCGTCGGAAGCGTTGCACCACGAAAGCTGGCTTCAGCGGCGTGTTGGGCGGCGCTTGCCTCGGCCTGGGCTGCGAGCGCGGGGCGTGCGGTCCGGGCGGCTTCGAGGAGCTGTGCAAACGGAACTCCGTCTTGCGCATGTGAGGTGGGAGGAACTGCGAACAGAAAAACCATGGCCACGCCCACAGTCGCAACCGGCGTTGCCACTACCCCCTTGCCGCTTCGACCGTCACTTCGGCGAAAGCAAAGCAGATAAGCCGCTGGCACTACCAGAATGGTGAGGGCCGTTGAGGCGGACAGGCCTGATATGAGCGCCGACGCGAACGGCGGCCACAACGAAGCAGATGAGAACAACAAGGGTAACAATCCGGCAATTGTCGTGACGGAGGTGAGAACAATAGGTCGCAAGCGTTGTTCAACGCCTTGGGTCACGGCTGTACGGATGTCGGTGCCGCCGCGGCGTTTTCCATCAATCACATCGAGCAGGATGATTGCGTTATTGACAACGATGCCGACCAACGAAATGACCCCGAGCATCGACATAAAGCCGAAGGGCTGCCCCGCCAGCAGCAGACCGGGAATAATCCCCACTGCCGCAAGGGGCACGGTCAACAATACCAGGCCCACTCGGATGAAGGATCGAAACTGCGCCAACAGGATCAACAGCAGCGCCCCGACACCGATTAAAGCGCCGGAGGCAATTGCACGGTTAGCGTTGCCTGAACCCTCCTCAGCACCGCCGAGTTGAATGCGGACACCCTCCGGGAGCGTACCCTTGGATTGAATGGCTGGCAAGATCGCAGCAAGAACCTCATTGTACGCAGCGCCTTCGCTCAATCCGGCCGACACCGTAGCGACACGGCTGCCGTTTCGGCGGTGGATCACCGGTGAGCGCAGAGCAATCTCGGTGTTTGCAATAGCAGCAAGCGGAACCGCCTCCGTCCCTCGTGAGGGCGTGACGGAAACCGTGGACAGCCTCGGAGCGGCTGTCCACTCACCGGGACCGGTACGCACCACAACCGGTACAACGGTTCCTGCCAGGCGAAGTTCACCGGCGGGCAACCCGCGAGTGCTTGCGAGGACAGCCGTAGCGACGTCACTCCGTGAGATCCCAAGACCACCGGCAACCGAGTCGCGTACCGAAACCGCTATCCCGGCCGAACCGGTGTTGAGATCATGTCGCACGTCAACGGCACCCGGAGCTCTACGAACGAGTGCCACCGTCCGCTCGGCGGCGGCTTCGAGGATGAAAGGATCATCCGCGAGGAGTCGGATCTCGACGGGAGCGGAAAGCGGGGGACCTTGCTCAAGTGGCCGGGGCACGAAGACGATGCCCGGCATGGCCTCGCGGGCATACTCCCTCGCCCATTCGGCAAGCGGCGGGATATCGCTCAGTGAGCGAGTCGTAACAAGAAGCTGGGCGAAATGCGGAGCGTTCGACGGTCCAAATACGTTGTAATAGAAGCGCGGTACGCCGTTGCCGACGAAGGTGGCCACCGAATTGACCTCTGAGCGGGAAAGGAGCTCGCGTTCAAAACTCAGCGCGTAGCGGTTGGTCTCTTCGAGATGGGTACCGTCGGGAAGCTCAATGTCAAACACAATCTGAGCGCGGTCGCCCGCCGGAAAGAACTGTAGTGGAACTCTTCCCACCACCGCAAAGGAAAAACCAACCGCAATCACCGCCACAAGCAGGATTGTCCCTGGCCTCGACACGACCAGGCGACCCACTGTAGTACCGACACGGTCGACTCGCCGCGGGGACTCAGCGGCGGGCTTACTGCGTCTATGTCTTGGTCGGAACAGCAACATCGCAAGCGTGGGAGTAACGATGAGCGCAAACGCAAAGCTTATTGCAATCGTGAGCATGACCAGCCGTGGAATCGCTGCGGTGAACTCGGCGGTCTCACCTTGTGCCAGGAGCATAGGCAGGTAGGCCGCAAGCGTCGTTCCGGTCGCCGCAGCAAGCGGAAGCGCAAGTCTGCGAACTGATTCGACCGCGGCATCGGCACGACTCAACCCCATATCAATCTGCGCTTGAATGCTTTCGGCGACGACAATCGCGTTGTCTACCAGCAGTCCGAGCGACATGACCAAGGCTGCCGCAGAAATTTGGTGGAGAACCCCGCCCGCGAAGGCGTAAACCGACAGCGATGCGAGGGCAACAATCGGTACCATAAGCGCCACAGTGAGTCCAACACGGATCCCCATTGCCATGATCACGATTGCGGCAACGATAGCCATCCCTTGGAGTAGGGCGTTGCTCAGTTCCCGGAGTCGATTCTGAACAAACTCGGGCTGAAAGGTCATTACCGTTAGATCCAGCTCCGGGAGGGTAATGCGCGTCTCCTCGACCGCATCAAGCACGAGGCGTCCAAAGTTGATTGTGTCGATATCCGCTCGCGGAACCGCGCCGACGACGATCGTCCGTGCACCGTTAAAACGGGCGCGGTGTCGCACCGGCTGTGGTTCATCCAACGCAACCCGTGCCACCGCACCGAGTTGAAGCGCTGCGCCCGAGCCAAATGTGACGGTGGTTCGGGCGAGTTCATCTGCGGATGCTACCGACGTGCGGGTGTCCACGGGAAGCAGCGAGCCTCCGGCGGCAATTGCGCCTCCGGGGAAAACTCCCGTCAGCCCGGAAACCGCGTGTACAACCTCACCCGCGCTGGTACCCAGTTCACGAATCCGGGCTTCGTCTATCTCGACCGTGATCTGGGGTTCGATGTCGGGTGTTCGCACCACACGTTTCATGGTGGGAATTCGACGCAGACGTCGCTCGAGTTCGTCGGCCGCAGCATGCAGAACGCTCCAGTCGCCGCTGCCGGTGACGGCAATGGTAACCGCTTCGGTATCGTTGACCTGACTGTCCAGTTCAGGAGTACCGGCACCGACGGGAAAGCGGCGAGCTGCGCGGTCGAGCGCAGTCTGAACCTTGGCCCACACAGAGTCCACTTCGGTGATGGTATTCTCCAGCGTCACGGTGAGTACGGCCACATCGGTTCGTGCCGTAGCCTCTATCGTCGCGATCTCTGTAAGCGATTGAAGCTCTTCTTCCACAGGAAGCACAACGGTACGTTCGATCGTCTCTGCATCCGCTCCGGGGTATACGACACTGACCGCCGCATAACGGTCCGGAAAGCGGGGATCCTCCTCTTTTGGCATGCCTCTCCACGCCAGTACTCCGGATATGCTAAAGAGAAAAGCGGCCAGAATGATTAGTCGGGATTGGTGGGACAAGGTGTGCTTCAGGTTCATCGTCTCGCCTCAACTTGATCTCCGTCTTCCAACCCAAATCGACCACCGATGACAACATCTTCTCCTGAGGCAATCGCCCCGCTTACCATGACTCCGTCTTGAGTTGCCCCGACTGCAGCAACCGGAACCCGGTGCACTACACCGTCACGCACTACAACCACCAATGGCTCACCACCCCTCGTAGACGCGACAGCCGCAGTTGGGACGAGCACCGTGCCGGGTGGTACGGCAGCCGGGAGTACGAGGTCCACCGACACTCCGGACACGAGGCGGGTGGGCGGGTTCTCAATCACCACCGTGACCGGGAAAAGGCCGGTCCTGGAGTCCGAGTGGGCCGCCACGGCAGCAAGCCGACCTTCAACCTCGATTCCGTCAGGTGCAACGACCAACACCTGTGCGCCAACCTGAAGATCTTTGACGAACATGAAGGGGAGCCGCACCTCCGCCTCAACCCAGCGCGTCCGGCTGCTGAGAGAAACGACGGGATTCCCCGGGGACGCGACCGATCCCACATCAGCGTGAATGCCGGTCACCACCGCGTCAAAGGGCGAAGTAAGCCGGGTGTCTTCCAGCGCCCGCTCTGCTGCACGCGCGCCCGCGCGAGCAGCCGTTAAGCGTGCCTCAGCGGCGGCCACCGCGGTAGCCCGCTGCTCGTTCTCTTCTGCGGTAACCGCTGGGCCCAGCTGCCGGGCCCGTTCCATGTCCCGCACCAGCTGCGCTTGTTCTACCTCGGCCTGCGTAACCAGTGCAGCTGCGTTTTGCAGCGACAACCGGTAGTTCTCTTCGTCAATCCGAGCCAGGAGCTGCCCGGCCGCCACGGTTTCGCCGTTTCGCACTGTTCGCTCGACAATTCTCCCGTCGACGGTAAACC
>CAZQIK010000073.1:0-7099 GCA_964593085.1 uncultured Spirochaeta sp. | reverse complement strand
TGGCAAAAGGCTGTGACCAAAGCCATGTCATGGGAAGACAAGGAGTAACACCCCTTGCGTAGGCGTGGTGGACATGTGCAAGCGGCAGACAAGCGACGGTGCGGCCTGGTATAGTGCGGAGCGGAGGCTCCATGGACCTACAACTCTCAACGCCAGCTCTGCTTTTCCCAGCTATATCGCTGTTGTTTCTGAGCTATACAAACCGCTTCATTTCCTACGCCTCTTTGGTTCGTGGCCTCCACGAGGGGTGGCAGAACCAAAAGAGCCCTGCGATACAGGTACAAATTGGCAATCTTCGCCACCGGCTCCAACTCATCCGTCACATGCAGGTTGCAGGCGCTGCGTCTTTGCTTTTTTGCGTTGGATCCATGATGGCGTTGTTTTTTGGCGCCCTGCTGATTGGCGAGGTGCTCTTCGCTGTAAGCCTCGTTCTTATGCTGATATCGCTGGCCCTGCTCATACGCGAGTTGCAGATCTCGCTGAACGCAATTGATGTGCAGTTAAAAAATATGGAGGAGTAAGGCCTTGGGCAACCAAACTCGCGCGCGGCTTTTTTTAACGGCCGGGTTTATCTCTATTAGAAGAAAATTGTGAGCATCAGCAGACTTCCCATGAGTATAGCTGCATAGATGTAAACATCTGCGTTCGTTGCCTTGGACTCGTAGTTCGCTGTAACGTGGCGTGAGAACCGGAGTACTACAGACTGCATTGGTTTGTACATTACATACTCCACGCTAAGCCATTTTGGTAGATGTAGATGAAAAAGATGGAACTTCTTTCCCACAAAAAATATAGCAAATCCAAGCGCGTATACTTGTACAGTGCCCATGAGATCGTGCGAGTTGAAGAAGTTCATATCTACGATGTAGCTATCAATAAACTTTGGGTCGTACGTGAAGCCACGCACGGCCGGAATAATAAACATGTTCATCAGGTAGTTTGGAAATATTCCGATTGCGATAATGAGTACGGCAAGGCCACTCATTGCCATCTGCATCATTTTGTTGCCGGTATTGGGTACCGAGGCAATTTTCTCCGGACAGGAGCCAAGGAATGTATACGAGATTAGTTTAATAAACGAACAGACCGTTCCGGCGCTCACAATAGTGAATATGACCTCGGCGTACCGAAACGAGGAATGCCCGTACTTGTAAGCTTCGTCAATAGCATGGTGGAGGATGGACTTGCTGGCAAACCCGTTAAAAAGCGGCATGCCGGTAATTCCGAGTGCAGCAATTACGCAGACAACAAAGGTGACAGGGAGCTTCTTCCAGAGCCCACCGAGATTGTACATGTTGATGTCGTGATACCGCAAGTACACTACACCAGCTACCATAAACAGCAGTCCCTTGAAAAGAGCGTGGTTAATAGTATGGTATACGGCGCCTGAGAAGCCCATTGCCCCGTAGTATCCGAGATAGGCGGCGACTCCCGCACCCATGATGATATAGCCCATCTGGCTAATGCTGTGATAGGCAAGCATTTTCTTCAGGTTACTCTGTTGGAGCGCCATGAACACGCCTACCGCCATGGTAAGGATGCCAATCCAAATCACGACTGCGCCGCTAATATGAGACAGGTTCCACAGTGGGTTGTCACGACTCATGAGCGGCCCTGCAACAGGCATAAAAAAGCTAGTGTTGACGCGCAAAATGCCGTAGGTACCAACCTTAACTAACACACCTGAAAGCAGGGCGCTTGCCGGGGTCGGCGCAACAGGATGTGCTTTGGGTAGCCAAATATGCACCGGCAACATCCCAGCCTTTACCCCAAAGCCAAGCATGAGAAGCCCGGCTACCGCGTACTGTATCCAGCCAGTTTCAGCAAGCTCGGCAGCCAGATAGGTGAACTCAAGCGTACGAGTGCTGAAAAGAATCAAAATGACGGCCACAAGAACCGCAAGACCACCGGCGACACCCATGTAAATGTAGTTGTTCCCGGCTAAGATTGACTCTGTGGACTCGTTGTGAGCAACTAGCATGTAGGAGCTAAAGGTCATGAGCTCAAAGAACAAAAACATGGTGAGGATATCCGAGGCCATAACGGTGCCAAGGACGCCTCCCAAGGTCACCGACATCCAGAGATAAAAACGATCTTGGTGTTGTTCAGGCGCCATGTATTCACGGGCATAGATGCTCACCAAGAGCCACATGACCCCGGAAACCGCAGCCATAACGTAACTCAACCAGTCTACATGAAAGTGCAGTCCGTACCCGAAAACACCCGGCACCGTGTTGTAAATACTGTCGGATAGCAGCTGCGGGTACATCGCTAGTATGAATAGGAAGGCAAGAAATGTAGTTCCGACCGCAGTCAAATTGCGAAGCCAAACCCACTTTTTTCCGAGAACGGCTTGCAGTGGCCCGGACAGGATCGGAACGGCGACCAAAAGCAAGGGATAGTACCCGAAAGAAAATATCTCTCTGAGTACCGGCAGGCGGAACACCGCGTCGCCGATAAAGGTCATAGCTATGAATGCACCAACCAGCCCAACCGAGATTGCAAAAAAGGATATGTAACCATGATTCGACCAACTGTCGGGTGTAGGAAAAGAAGGAGTAAGTTCATCAGGCGTAGAATTGTCTTGGGTCATATCTTTCGTTCCTCTTCAGCGACGTAGTTGCACCGCTACCTTAACCACGGGCGCCTAAACTACAAAAACAGGTGCGGCATCTGCCCGGTAATATTCATTATTAGTTGCGGGAAAAGACCGAATAAAATAATCAAAAACGCCATGATTGCCATAGGTATCCACATTGATGCCGGAAGACTATCGCGCCCCATTACATTGGGGCTGCCCTCACACTCGGCACAGAGGAAGCCTTTGATGACTATAGGCAAGTAGTACATAGAATTGAGAAAGCTGCTGAACAAAATCACAAGGAGAATCCAGGGATGGCCACCTTCCAGAACCGCTAGGCTCAGATACCACTTCGAGATAAATCCGCTCACTCCGGGAATGCCTATCATGCCGAATGCGGCAATGGTGAACACCGTCATGCTAAACGGCATGCGGTAGCCTATTCCGTTAAAGTCATCCACATTGCGTTTTCCGGTGTTGTAGATAATTGCACCGGCGCTAAGAAATAGGGCGCCTTTCATGAGCGCGTGAGAAACTACATGAAAGAATGCGGCATTTAGTCCGGAGGGTGAGGCTAGGGCAATACCCAGCATAATGTAGCCAATTTGAGCAACGCTCGAGTACGCCAGAATACGCTTGAGATCTTTCTGCCCAATGGCAAACACCGAACCCATGATCATTCCGGCAACTGCAAACAGCACCAGGAAGAACTGAATACCGACCTCACGGAGTATATCTATCCCGATTACCTGGAACATTACCTTCATCATTGCAAAGAGGTAGATTTTCACCACAAGTCCGGACAGTAGTGCACTTGAAGGTGTGGGGGCGGTCGAGTGGGCGTCCGGCAACCAGGTATGCAGCGGAAAGACTGCAGCCTTTATGCCAAAGCCGGTTAACATGAATCCAAGTGCAATGAGCACGTTCTGTGGATGAGCAGCCCAGATTGCTGGCATGGTCTCTGCAATGGTGCTGATATTAAGGTGCCCCGACGCCATGTAAATAAAGGCTATGCCCATCAGTATGGAAACGGAACCAATTGTGCCTTGCATAAGGTACTTAATACTGGCCAATAAGTTCTTGCCTGTACGCTTGATAGAGACAATAGCACACGAGGTGAGCGACAGAATCTCCATGAAGACATACAGATTGAAGAGATCGTTGGTATAGATCATACCGATCATGGCAAAGAGCATGAGGAAGATAAGGGTGTAGTAATAAGGAATGAGGTGCTCAGATAAATCGTGGGAGATATCCTTAAATGCGTAGAAAAGAATGAGCGTTGCCATGAATAAAACTAGCAAAGACATGAATCCCGAGAACACGTTAATAATGAACTCTATTCCTAATCCGGGGAGCCAGTCTCCAAAGTAGTAGGTAAAGATCTCCCCACGTAGAGTCCCAGTGAGCGCTATTGCAACTAAAAGCGTAGCCAGGATCATTGCGGAACCCACGACGAATTGCAGCAGAGCAGAGTTGCGATCAGCGATCACCGGAATGATGAGTGCGGTCACCAAAGGTATGAGGAGCACGATTACGGGAAGGTGAATACTAAACATGCGAAGTGTCGTCCTGCTTCCTGAATATTTGGGTCTTTATCTCTTTTTCGGTCTCTACAATTTCATCTAATTCTATGGTGCCATATTCCTTATGAATTTGGATGACCATGCTGAGACCATATACTGTTATTGCAACTCCCACCACAATGCCGGTGAGTATGAGCGCCGAGGGAAGAGGGTTTACAAAAAAGCCGCTGGTCTCGCCAATGGCCAATATTGGTGGCTTAGCGCCACTTACAAAACCAATGGAAACGAATAAGAGAAAAACAGAGGTCTCCATAATGTTAATGCCGATGATTTTTTTTATGAGATTAGAGTGGGTAATTACCGTATAAAGCCCAACAACGAAGAGGCAGGCGGCACCGATGTAGTTTACATGATCAAGAAACACGATCCACAAAGAGTTCATTAGTGCGGATCCTTTTCGATCATAGTGTGGAATAACGTGATCATGGTGCTGGCAACTTTGATCCCGATAGCAATTGTGATGAAAGGTATGAAACCTGCACTAATGACGTTTCCAAGCTCGCCCATGGGGAATCCGGCTGCACGATTGGTGAGGAAGGTGCGTCCGACGCCAATTCCAACCAACCCAATGGCTATGTACAACAGAATGGCGCCACTTTCAAGCCATTTTGAGGTTCTGTGCGGGATCATTTTGGCGCCAGCCTCGGCACCAAAGGCCAGCGTATAAAGAATTATGCTTGCACCAAGAATGGCTCCACCGGGGAATCCACCGCCGGGTGAGAGGTGCCCATGCATAACCACGAAGACTCCATATACCTGAATAAAAGGAATAATAATGCGGCTAATCACCCGTACTATTTGATCATCCATGATTTTCCTCGTCCATCTTCTTTTTCGGTTTAGGATGAGCTACTACCAGAACGCTCAGCACTGCGGCAACCGAGGTGAAGAGCACCGTCGCCTCGCCAAGTGTGTCGAGTGCTCGGTAGTCGGTTATTATTACAGCCACAACGTTTAGAGCGTTTGTGTCCTGTACCGTGCGTTGAAGGTAGTACTGCGACACCTCATTAAAGGCAGGGTGTTCTTCGCTACCTATTGCTGGCATTTGAATGAAACTGTAGGACATAACTATCAGCAGACCACCAAGTGTTACAATGAGAAAGGCATGTTTCATTTTTCTATCCTTGATGTTCGGCTAATGACGGCAACAAACATTATTGTGGTTACCCCGGCTCCAATTGCAGCCTCGGTCATTGCGACATCTGGCGACTGGAGCATAAGCCATAAAACTGCCATAACCAAACTGTAGGACGCAAAAATTACCACTGCGCTCACAAGATCTTTTGTGCGGCCAGCGGCAACTGCGCAAAGAATGAGGAATACAACCAGAATGAGGTTGAGAATTTGCATGCGGTCAGCTCCTTATTCCTTCAGTTCCGTGATCTCGGGTAGCGAAGTGCCTTCTGCCTCAGCATTGCGGTAGGCGGCTTTAGCAATGATATGCGCTGCGGTAGGATTCGTTAGCCATACGAAGACTACAATGAGAAACAACTTAACACTAACTAAGGTCGGTCCAAAGTAGATGATAAGAGCCACCAAAACAAGACCTTCTCCAAGCGTGTCACACTTCGTGGTGGCGTGCATTCGGGTGAAGGCGTCCGGCAGACGCAATAAACCTACAGTGCCGACTAAAAAAAAGAACAACCCCGTGGCGAGAAAAAACACAATAAGAATGGTCGATAACATGATCGGGTTCTCCTATCCTAACTGACCACGGTCTATATACTTAGCCACGCATACAGTCGCAATGAATCCCATCATTGCATAAATGAGCGCTACATCTACGAACATATTCTGACCGGTAATGACTGCCAATAGTACAATCAACATTGTAACTTTGGTTGTTATCACATTTATGGAGACAACCCTGTCTGCTGCGGTGGGGCCAGCGTAAGCGCGATACAAAGAAGCAAAGGTAAGAAGGGCGAGACTGCTTGCCGCGACAACGACTGCCATGTTGACTACGGTCATGATTCAAGCCCCTCATCTATTCTTTTGACCCACCGGGTAACGAAGCTACCGTTCATGGCGTCTCCCGCCTGCTTGGTGAGGGCATGTACCAGGCAGTACTCGTCGGTAATCTCTACGGTGAGTGTTCCTGGGGTCAGGGTGATTGAGTTTCCCAGAATAACGCGATTGACCTCGTTCTTAATGCGAATAGGAACTCGAATGAACTCGGGTTGTATCGGCATTTTGGGACTCAGTACGATCCGAGCGACATCGATATTTGACTTAATAATCTCAATAATGAGTACAACGAGGTAACCAAGGAACATCAGGAAATTTTCCAAGCGATATAGTGGCATTTCAGCAGCGGTAAAAAGGAGGCTCTTAGAGAAAACCGTCACTCCGAAGGCTACAAGAATGCCAATTCCAATAGACTCGGGCGTTCGATCTGGTGCAAGCAATAACCAGAAGCCTAACAGGAGGAGAAATGGAATGAGCTGCCGCTTTATCGCCCGCATGTCAAGAAGTTTCATGGTGCTCTCCAAATAATGTGAGGAATGAGCTTCAGGTCTTTAGTCTGACGTAGCCGCATTGTACTACTGCGCGTTCAGTTTTATCAAGAGAAAGAATGAATGACTAGCCAAATTGGTTAAGGTTTGCATGTATTCCGCCTTTCGCATGCGGCATCTTTCGAATATCTTAGGTGTATGAGACATCCAAAACTGCAGGAATTTGACGACAAAATGAAGCACCTCTTTGATGAGGTTGACGCCTATCTTGAAGACCGGTTCGGCGACAGGTATCCCTTGCATCCGGCTCGAGCCGCAGATGGAAGCACCGCAAATCCGGAACAAAGTGGCCTCTTCGCGGTTGGGGCCGACTTCACTGCTGGATACGGCTCGGAGTTAGGCCGTGGGTATCTTGTGGCGGTGGATATTAAGACACTGACCGAGGTGCCTGACGATGTGGAGGAAGAGATTGACCA
>CAZQIK010000072.1:0-7106 GCA_964593085.1 uncultured Spirochaeta sp. | reverse complement strand
CGGGCACCAGAATTACCCTTAGTGGGACCAATTTTGCCGCCAACACTGAAACCGAGATATGGTGGCGTGACCCTTTGGGCAATGAGTTCCGTCCCCGGGAAGATAGCGAGTACCTCATTTTTCAGACCGACGAAGACGGTGCATTTGAGCTTGAAATGACTATGCCCTACCGCATGGCGCCGCCAAGCGCACAGGGGCCGTTTCTTCACACCGTGGAGGCACGACAGGTTTCCCGTGTGGGCGGACCGCAGGCATCTGCGGCCTTGAAAATGACGATCAGTCGCATGATTGAAACTATTTTCATGGGAATGATGGCAACCTTCTTTGGAATTATCTTTTCACTGCCGGTGAGCTTCCTTGCTGCGCGAAACATTATGTCCGGTAGCCGGCTCACCATGGCGTTCTACTACATCACCCGCGCAATCCTCAACATTATTCGGTCTATTGAGCCGCTAATCTGGGCACTGATCGCCGTGGTGTGGGTTGGGCTTGGCCCCTTTGCTGGCATTGTGGCGCTGACGCTTCACTCTATTGCCGCGCTCGGGAAACTCTACTCCGAAGCAATTGAAGGTATCGATGCAGGTCCGATCGAGGCCATTCAGGCTACAGGCGCCAACCGCCTGCAGACCATTATGTTCGGCGTCATTCCCCAGATGATCTCTCCGTTTATCAGCTTCTCCATTTACCGCTGGGATATCAACGTGCGAATGTCAACCGTTATCGGATTGGTTGGTGGCGGCGGCATTGGCTTCTTGCTGGTGCAGTATATTCGGTTGCTGGATTACCGCTCAGCCGGGATAGCGGTGTGGTTTATCGCCATCACAGTTGCCACGCTCGACTACGTTAGTGCCGAGATACGCAACCGGCTCATGTAGGCATTGAGGTTGTTGGCCCGAATTGGTACCGGCCTGTCCCGCTCATGGGCTCGCGGAAAGCTACGGCAGATTGAGAGCTTTCTTTCCGAGGGAAGCAGTTTACTTGATATCGGCTCAGGGAAAGGCATGGTCTCTCATATCCTCCGCGAGCGAGGCTACGAGGTCAGCTCTTTAGATGTACAAGACCGAAGTCTGGCTGGAACCGTAGCGCCGCTGCTTTACGACGGATGCACAATACCCTTTGATGCCGACACCTTTGACTGCGCGTTATTGCTTACCGTTCTTCATCACACACCGGATCCCGCCCTCGTTCTCCGAGAAGCGGCACGCGTGGCGCATCAGGTAATCGTAATTGAAGACGTCTTTTCGCACCCTGTTCAGAAGCACCTTACATTCTTCACCGACAGTCTCTTCAATCTTGAGTTTCGCGGGCACCCGCATTCCAACAAGACGAACCTGGAGTGGCTTCGCACGTATGAGGAGCTTGGCTTAGAACTTATTGGGTTTGCGAGTCGTCGGGTGCTGCTCTTCTACCGGCAAAATGCGTATCACCTTAGGAGCGTGGCACTTCAACAAGGTCGACACATAGAATGAAGTCGGGCGGTGCCCCAACCGAAGCAGGCTCGCCGCCCGCACTCGTAGAAGGTTTCGCGCCTGCAACCCGGACCGCAAGGGTACGACAGAGATGGCCACCAGCCAGCGAGACGTAGTAATCGGTTACGTAGCGGGAGTGACCAAGTGTCAGCAACGCGTAGACGTAGTTCTTTAACGCGTGACTATCGCCCGGGACCGCAGGCCGAAAGAGAGGATGGGCGCGTGATCTTAACGCTTCCGACAGCTCACCCTCTACTTCATTCTCTAAAGATTGATCCAGGATTGTTGAGCTCAGCTGTATACCGTCAATCCCAACTATGTAGGCACACTCCGCCTCCGGTACCGCCTCAACAAGCTCACGTAAATCAACATCCCAAGTCTCACGAGTGCCGCTACGCAAGCGCGTTACATACTCGGCAACCCGCTCATCAATCCGTCTTTGCCGGCCTTTCTCGCTAAGTACCTTTGCCGACAAGTCGGAGCGCAACAGTGAGACCGCTTCGCTACCCGTTTGCTGAGCCGCTTCCACTACCTGGCGCAGATCCGGGTGCGGTTTGGCAAGATGGTACCCTTGTATGAGATCCGCGCCCTCTTCGGCCGCAATGCGAATATCGTCATAACTCTCCACCCCCTCGGCCAGACAGAGAGAGCCCACAGTACGAGCAAGGTACGATATCGAACGCATGACCGAACGCTTGTACATATCCTCGCCCGCTGCCCGCACAATAGACTGATCAATCTTTATGATGTCCGGTCGAACCAGAGCCACGCGTTCAAGATTAGAATGTTGCGTTCCGAAATCGTCAAGAGTGACCAGAAAGCCGTAAGCGCGATTACGCTCGGCAAACCGTTTCAACGCGTGCAGGTCCCGGACGCCGGACTCTACAATCTCAAGCGCTACGCGGCGGGGGTCAAGACCGTGATCGAGGCAGTTTTTGTGTATATTCCCGGGCATCAACTCTTCACTATCTAGCACCGCTGCAGAGAAATTGAGAAAGAGCAACAGTGAGTCGGCTGGCCGAGCCGCCGCAAAGGAGGAGATTGAGTCCTCTCGTGCCGCGCGCTCTAAAGCCAGCGACATGTCGGCTGCGGCTGCAGCGGCAAATAGGTGCGACGGGGCCACAATGGTTCCATCTGAGTTCACACCACGAACTAAGGCTTCGCATCCGACTACGGTGCCGGTTCTAAGGTTGGTAATTGGTTGGAACCAGGTACTGAGGCTCTCGAGATTTAGGGCGTCGAGTAGATCTAAAGGTGCTTTGTTCACTCAACTACTATTTCACGCACGGCAGCCGGGGTCAATGGTGGTGATGTTCGTGTTCCCCATGTCCAGCGCAGAGAACAGGCGCTTCGTTTAGCTTGAGCGTTCCCGCTTCCAAAGCCGCTAATACTTGGGCCGGGTTTTCGTAGGGCCCCTCGAGTATTCCCACCGAGATTCCTTCTCCGGTCAACCTACTGTGGGCGCCTTGTCCCAGACCCTTACACAACACACGGGTAACACCGGCCGCCTTGAGTTCGTCTGTCGGCGCACAACCGCCTCCGTGACCACGGCTATGGGCTATTTTGGCTACGAACTGCACCTCGGACAATCCTTGTTCAATCACGGCAAAAAAGGGGGCATGGCCAAAATGGCCCGACACTGCAGCCTGAGGACCACTGTTTGAGGATACTGGAATAGCTATACGCATGGAAGATCTCCTTCTCCAAGAAACTCGGGGTTTATTTGCAGGGCTTGGCCGGAGCTCAGGGCCTGGGCAATTTTATGTCGCGCTTGGTTTACAATGAGTCCAAAGGTCTGTCGGGAAACTCCCATGGCCGCCGCCGCCTGAACGTGGTACATACCTTGCCCATCGGCCAGTCTAACCGCCTCAAACTCATCCATTCCCAACTCTATTACCTTCAGCTCCCGAAGAGGGATACCTTGGGGCTTAAAGAACCAGGCCCCAGGTGTGCCTTGCACCTGCCTACACTGCTTTTTCCTTGGCATATGCCAATAATAACACATGGTGGCTACGTGCGCAAGAGGACACACACAGAGATTTCCGTGACTCGCAATTGACACGAGCGTCATATGTACTACATAATGTTATACATGAAGACGGTAAACATTCGGACGCTACAGCATCACCTTGGGCGCTACTTGCAAGAGGTCGAGGCCGGAGAGGTGCTGGAGGTGCGGCGACGCGACAAGGTCATTGCTCGTATTGTGCCGGAGCCCGACCATGCATCGGTGGTTCCCTGGCCAAATATTGTGGAGCGGCTTAAGCAGGTCTACCCTGCGGAACCGGTAGCTGCATCCGCTTCTCAGCAACTGTATGACGACCGGGGCGATTCTTGAGCGTGTATGTCGATTCTGGCGTGCTCATTAAGCTGTACGTGCGGGAGCCCCACTCAGACATGGCGGCACTCGCTATTCAACAACACGAATTACTTCCGCTCAACGGCCTACTGGAACTTGAAGTTCGAAACACCTTGAGGGCGCTTGAAGCCCGCGAATCATTGACCGATGTACAACGAGCGGCGGCCGAGCATTTTTTTGAGATAGATTGCGCAGAAGGCAGGCTGCACCGCACAGCCGTAGACTGGACCGAGGTATTTCAGCGCAGCATTGGCCTGAGCCATAGCTTCACCGGCCAAACGCTTGCTCGCAGCCTGGACGTACTTCACGTTGCGGTAGCCTTACACCAAAAATGCTCGCTCTTCATAACTGCAGACAAACGGCAAGCTGCCTTTGCTCGCTGTTGCAATCTTCCTGTCGAGCTGCTCGAGTAGCATCCGTTTAACTTCATGGACGATCAGGCTCTCGAGCTATATCTTCTCGCTATGAGTAAACAAAACAGTTCTGAACTACTTCAAGCTGCAATTCTTGGTACGGTTGTCGCAGATGCCTCCGGAATGGGCCTGCACTGGATCTACTCGCAGGGCAAGATTGCCCAGGTTGTCAAAGCAGCTGGCGGCACTGCGGAGTTTTTTGAACCACATGCAGACAATTATCAAGGGGTCCCGGCCTTTTTTGCCCACCCGCAGCGCCACGCGGGCGACAGTTCCAACTACGGGGAGTACCTGTACGTCCTCTTGCGCGCAGTTGGAGAGCAGGGCTTTGACCGCGGTGCGTATGTTCGGGCTTTTGGTGAACACTTTGGGGTTGGCGGCACCTACGTGGGCTATGCCGACGGGCCCATGCGCGAGACCGTGTTTAACATGACCAGACTGGGCAAAGATATCGAGCAGCAAATTCTCAGCACAAAAACTTCACTTAATGAGAATCAGCAAAAGGCCGCTGCTCACTACATCGCTCGCTATTTTCTTGAGTTCGACACCGACGGCCTCAAAGAGACGGTACGCACTCCACTCAAGCTGCAGGAGTGGAAGGCCGAGCAGCTGAATGAAGTAGACCGTATCATCGATGTAGTAAGCTCCAAGCTTGGCGATCTTGGGCCGGACGACGATCAAATGCCCGCACTCAGTCGCTCGGCCATCCTGGCCCATTTTGCTGCAGAAGAAGAGCTTGACCGGCTGGTGGGGCAAGCGGTGCGCATCACCAACGACAATGACGAAGCGGTGGCCTACTCATGCTTCTTTGCGCACATAATGCACGACATCTACGAAACCGGGCGCCCGAATCCGGCGGCGGCCCAAGATACCCTTCGCAAGCTCGTAGACCGACACGCGCACAGACTCAGCAGCCACGCCCAAGAACTCGTGTCTCAGGCCATGGCATACGAGACGCTGGACTACCGCGGCGCAACCAAGCACTTTGGAGCAGCCTGCCACGTAGACATGGCGGTGCCTTTGGTACTTCACATTCTATTGAACACAACAAGCTTTCGCGAGGCGAACCGGATCAATATTTTGGCAAGTGGGGACAACTGCGGGCGAGCCGTCATGCTGGGCGCCGTTGCCGGTGCGCTCTACGGTATAGGCGGGGAGCACGGTATCCCGCAAGAGTGGATCGAGCGCACGAGCATAGTACAACGCTTGCGCGAAACAGACGGTGGGCGCTTACTGTTGGGATAGTGGATTAGTGGTTCAACTGCTGGCAGCCCGGCCCGGATATGCGGCTGCGCCCGCCGCTCTGGGGCGTGACCTGAATCTGGGTGCTGATCCGTTCCTTGAGGGCGCCAACATGCGAGATAATGCCAATGAGCTTGCCTTCCTGCTGCAACCCGGCAAGGGTTTCCAGCGCGGTGTCGAGCGCCTCCTCGTCCAGGGTTCCGAAACCCTCATCCAGAAACAATGAGTCTACTCTGACATTTTTACCCGCCATATATGAAAGCCCGAGTGCTAAGGCCAAGCTAACAATAAAGCTCTCACCGCCGGAGAGGTTCTTCGTGGAGCGTATTTCCCCTGCCTGGTAATTGTCGACCACGTTAAGCTCCAACATCTCAGTCTCGTCTCGGATAAGCAGGTAACGGTCGGTCAGCTTTTGCAGCTGCCGGTTGGCGTGCGCAATCATCAGCTCAAAGGTCAGCCCCTGCGCAAAGTTGCGGTATTTCTTGCCGTCGGCAGACCCTATCAATTCATGCAAGGTGTCCCAGCGCAAACACTCTTTGGATTGTGCCTCAACAGCACCTTGTTTCTCTTTCAGACGCTCACCGGCAGCCGCATTCTCTCGCAAGCTGTGCCGCATGCCGGCAATTGTCTCCCGCAGTTCTTTCAGACGGGCTTCGTACTCTTGGATTCGTGGCTCAAGCATAGTAAGCGTTAGCTCCGCCGGTGCGGCGGCTTGTTCGTCCTCCAGGCGCTTCCGCCTATCCTTGAGACGGGCTTGAATATCCACCTGACGCTCGTCCAATCTTCCGGCCTCCGCCTTGAGCCTGTTCCGTTCCTCAGATGCAAGCGCAGCTGCGATATAGGTTTCTTCATTTTCAAAGCCAGCGCGCTCAAGCGCCGCGGCAAACCTGGACTCATATGTATCAAGCACCTGGGCTCGCTCCGCAATTCCCTTCCTCAAGGTCTCAAGGCGCGTTGCTGCGGCATACTTTTTCTCCTGCAGCGCCTGGTGCTCCTCTCTCACCTGCCGCTCGGCACGCTCAGCGTCGGCAACCGCGGTGTTCAAACGCAGTTCTTCGTCGTCCGGGCTCAGATCACCGTAGACTTTCATCCGTTCGTCGCGTCCGGCGCTAAGCTGTGTCTCCAGTGCTTTCATCTGCCGTTCTTTCTCGGTAAGGCCCGTTGCCTGCTCTTTAATCACGGTGTCAATACGCAGAAGTTCGCTTTCAATGCGGCCGATCTCTTTCTCAATGCGGCTCTTGTCCACGCACCGCTTCTGCCATAGATCCAAGCGCTCCCTGAGTAACTCAAGCAGTGCGTCGATATCGTCGTCCGGCACCTCACTCATGTCAAGCCGAGCCAGCTTGACCGAGGCCGCCTCTTTGCGTGAGCTCAACTCGGCACGGAGCCCTTCCGTAGCCCCCCGCAGCTCGGCTAAGCCGTGCTCGGCAAGCTTCGTCTCATGGCGGCCTTCGGTTGCGGCCTTCTCGGCATTACTTAGGCTACTGCGAGCAGCTGCCTCCTCTGCGGCTGCTTCGGAAACGGCGGCCTCCAGTGCCTCGGCTGAATGTATAAGTTCACCAAGCTCATCAATTCTCTGTTCGGTTGCATCCGGCCCCGGCACGTTCCCCTGAGCAAAAGGGT
>CAZQIK010000071.1:0-7122 GCA_964593085.1 uncultured Spirochaeta sp. | reverse complement strand
GCCAGGAGCAATTACGGCTATACTCATTTTCACCTCAGAGCGAGCGAGCGACCTTGCGTTTTCCCTGACCCTAACTGTCATGGTAGCCATAATTCTGGCGCTAGGAGCGCTTGCCATGCTCGGAAGTGAGTACATTCGCCGTGTACTGCGTCGCACCGGCGTGAGCGTAATTGAGCGAATCATGGGAATACTATTAGCGGGAATGAGCGTGCAGTTTGTGTACGATGGGCTCCACCTGCTCGAGGTTCTTTAATGCCATAGAGCATACGCCCCGACAGTGAATTGCCTTACTTGGTGGTAGAAACTCTTCATGAATCTCGGTATACTACGATTCAATAGACGTTGGTATGGGCTATCATGCTGTAAAAAAGCAGGTACCAATTCTGCATTTCCGGTCGACCGCGACACACCGCACGAACTTACCCGGACACTCGCGACATGATAATCCCACAAGGAGATAAACATATCCATGATTACTGTTAGTAATGTATCACTCAGCTATGGCGAGCGCCCGTTGTTTAAGGAGGTGAATCTTAAGTTCACTGCCGGAAACTGTTACGGCGTTATCGGTGCAAACGGCGCCGGAAAATCAACCTTTCTTAAAATACTCTCAGGAGAAATACAGGCCGATACCGGTGAGATCTCAATTGGGAGCGGCCAGCGCATGGCGGTTTTGAAACAGGATCAATTTGCTTTTGATGCGCATACTGTACTTGAGACCGTTATCATGGGTTACGAGGAGCTTTACCAGATAAGCCTTGCTCGGGATGAAATATACGCTAAGGCCGAGTTTACCGAGGAAGATGGTATTCGCGCTGGCGAGCTGGAAGCCGAGTTTGGTGAGATTGGAGGATGGGAGGCCGAGAGCGAGGCCGCCGCAATGCTGGCCGGGCTTGGAATTGAGGAAGGCCTCCATGACAAACTCATGGAGGAGCTTGACGGTGGACAGAAGGTTCGGGTTCTCCTTGCGCAGGCCCTGTTTGGTACGCCGGATATTCTTCTCCTTGACGAGCCGACCAATAATCTTGACATAGAGTCGGTGGGCTGGCTCGAGGAATTTCTGTCCAGATTCCCCAACACGGTTATTGTAGTTTCCCACGACCGGCACTTTCTTAATAAAGTATGTACACATATTGCAGACATTGATTTCAACCGCATCCGGCTGTATGTGGGGAACTACGATTTCTGGTACTCCGCCAGTCAGCTCATGTCTCGCCAGCGGCGCGATGAGAAAAAGAAGACCGAAGAAAAGGCAAAAGAACTCAAGGAGTTCATTCAACGGTTCAGTTCCAACGCGTCTAAGGCAAAACAAGCGACGTCTCGCAAAAAATTGTTGGAGAAGCTTACTTTGGACGAGCTTCCGCAAAGTGCGCGCCGCTTTCCTTACGTCGGGTTTAAACCTGACCGTGAGTGCGGCAAGATTGTATTGGAGATGCGCGGCCTGAAAACAAGTTTTGAGGGGGAGAAGGTGTTGGAAAACTTTACCCTCACTGTTAATCCAGGCGACAAAATTGCTTTTGTCGGCCCGCGAAATCAGGCTAAGAGCGCTTTGTTTGAAATAATCTCCGGTAGGGCGGAACCGGAAGCTGGTACTTATTCATGGGGGGTAACTATCACGCCGTCCTACTTCCCTAAGGATGCCGGACCAGAGTTTCCTCAAGACGAGAGCATCCTTGAGTGGTTACAGCGCTTTAGCCCGGACCCGGATCCCACCTATCTTCGAGGATTTTTGGGCCGAATGCTGTTCAGTGGCGATGAAGCGCTTAAGAGTACTCAGGTGTTGTCCGGAGGCGAGCGGGTACGGTGTCTGCTCTCCCGAATGATGCTAACAGGCGCAAATGTGCTCATTCTTGATGAGCCAACAAATCACCTTGATCTGGAAGCAATCAATGCGCTGAACGATGGGTTAATTGAGTTTCCGGGGGTAGTGCTCTTTAATTCACATGACCATCAGTTTGTCGACAGTATTGCTAACCGCATTGTTGAGATTACACCCAGCGGGGTGATTGACCGAATGATGGGCTTTGAAGATTACCTAAAGAATCCAGATGTTGCGCGTCTTCGCGACGAGTTGTATCACGAGCATCTTCGCATAGCTCTCTAAGCAGTGTGATGATCGATTTGGGGTTACTCGCTTATTCCGGTAGCCATTGCGCAGCGTAGTCCTTGATTTTAAACTTGCGTTCCAGGCCGCCTGCATTCATGTACCGCACCTTACCGAAGACATCGCGCTCCGGCCACGGGCGGTCATGTTTGCCAAAACACCATGCCACACCGGTATACCCGTTTGCATCCCGCCCGTCGAGTTCGTAGGTATCGTTGAGCCTTACGGCAATCTCAAACGCTTCCTTTGGGTCCGGCCGCCATTCCAGAATCTTTTTCCCCCAGTACATGCGCATGTATCCGTGCATTGCGCCGGTCTCCAGCAACTCTCGCTGCGCGGCGTTCCAGTAAGGATCCCCAGTCTCGGCGTTTTGAAGCTGGTTCTCGGTGTAAATTGCACGGCGGGTATCGCCACGATGTTCCTCAAGGGTTGTTCTTGCCCATGGAGGGAGACCCTCGTAACGATCGTAATGAGGATTGTAGAATGCGTAGTTCATTGAGAGCTCGCGGCGTACAACGAGCTCCTCAATATAGGCGCCTGCCCCTGCCAATCCGGAGCTACGGACCTCATGTGCAAGATACACCGGAGAGATCATCCCAAAGTGCAGGTAGGCACTCATGCGTGAGACGCAGTTGAGCGAGGGGTCACTACGTTGATCGTCGTAGCGTTCAAGTTTCGTGTCCAGAAATTCGCGAAAAAGGCGTTCAGCAGCTGATGTCCCACCGGCGTAGCGCGAGACCGGGCCCGGTTCAGGTTGAATGCCAAGTTGTTTTTCCCGCGCTACAAGTTCTGCCGGACGGTGCACCGCATGTGCAAATGCACCAAGGTGCGGTTTTAGCTCACGGGAGGGGGTCTCCAGTTTTAGTTCTGGAACGGGGGATAGGAACCGTTCAAGCAGGGGAGTAATCTTCTTGCGGAGATTTGCAGCATTGTATTCCTCTTTCGTGCTTGCCGTTTCTACCGGTACTACAACATCGCCCTCAACCTGGTGCAACGAACATGCGAGGTTGGCGGCGGCTGTTGCTCTCCACTCACGTTGGATGCGTAGATACCCGCGGTCGGTGACAACGAGTTGTGCTTCCTTGCCCAGTTCTACGGCTACGTCGGCAGGCGAACCCTCAAGAACGACAAGGCGAATGCCGCGCGAGGCAAGCTCCATCTCAAGTTCCACGAGCCCTTCAAACAGAAAGTGATAGTGACGAAGTCGCGCACCGGGGAAGTCTGTGGTGAGCCCAAAACACACAATGAGCGGAAGCCTGCGGTGATTGGCGCAGCTAATTGCATACTCCAAGGCATGGTTGTGTCGGGAGCGAAGCGACTGCTGCATCCAGTACAACACATAACGGCCGTCACCTTCAGGCTTGGAATTGAGTATCTGGATACGCTCTATTTGTTTGTGCGGCATTGTTAGTTCCTTCCACCATGGGTACACTGATGTATGCTGACTGCAAAGATTATACTGCGTGCCACAGTAAGTTAGCATGGAGACGAGCATGGAGCAACAAACGTCGAACATCCTCATAGTTGACGATGAAGAACTCACCGCGGAGCTATACCAAGGAATGCTTGAAGAACATAGCTTTCCACGCCCCCTGTGCTGTAACGATAGCCGTGAGGTTATGAATATGCTCAAGCGTGAGAACATTTCCGTTCTCCTGCTTGATCTGAATATGCCCCATATTACAGGGCAGGAGTTGCTGCGCGGTGTTTCAGCCGATCACCCTGAAATTTCAGTGATCATACTTACCGGCGTCGATGAGGTTGAAACAGCGGTCGAGTGCATGAAGGTTGGAGCATTTGATTTCATGGTTAAGCCGGTTGACGAGAATCGGCTGGTGAACTCGGTGAAACACGCGTTGCAAATCCGGGCGCTGCAGAGTGAAGTGCGGATTCTTGCTGGCTCCGCTTCACAGGTGCAGCTCAAAAATCCCACGGCTTTTGCAGACATTGTTACCGCCAGCCCAAATATGCGGAAAACTCTGGCCTATATCGAGGCTGTTGCGGCCAGTCCCAAGGCTGTCCTTATAAGTGGAGAAAGCGGTACGGGGAAGGAGCTTGCGGCTTGCGCGGTGCATCGCGTAAGCGGTAGAAGCGGTGAGTTCGTGAGTGTGAATGTTTCAGGACTCGACGATACCATGTTTTCGGATACCTTGTTTGGCCATAAGCGTGGCGCATTCACTGGTGCCGACCGAGAACGCGCGGGTCTTGTAGAGCGAGCGGCAGGGGGTACACTGTTTCTTGATGAGATTGGCGACTTGGAACCAGCACCGCAGGTCAAACTTTTGCGACTACTCCAGGAAGGGGAGTACTATCAGCTCGGCTCGGACCGACCGCAGAAAGCACAAACTCGGATTGTTGCCGCTACAAACGCAGATCTCTATCTCAAGCAGGCAGACGGCAGCTTCCGGCGAGATCTGTACTATAGACTGATTGCTCACCATGTTGAATTACCACCACTGCGCCGTCGCACTGAAGATATCCCGGTGTTGTTTAATCACTTCCTGGCCGAGACCGCGCGAGCTTTGAGTAAGCGTGTACCAACCGTGCCTGAACAGCTGTACACGCTGCTTGCTGTTTACTCCTTTCCCGGAAACGTCCGTGAACTTCAGTCTATGGTGTACGATGCCTTGTCGCGGCATGAGGGCGGTGTTCTGTCGCTTAGCGCTTTTCGTGAGCATGTAGAACGGTCTAGAGAGGATACCCTTGCTGGAAATGCCGCCGATGAAACGTACAGTGAGCATGAGCGAATCAGTTATCGCGGTGAGTTTCCCAAACTCTCCGAGGTAGAAGAATATTTTGTCCAAGAAGCGCTTGCTAAAACAGGCGGCAACCAGTCCATAGCGGCTCGCCTTTTGGGCATCTCGCAAAGCACACTGAGTCGCCGTCTTCGCGAGCGTGCCAAGCCCTAAGCGGCTTGCTTTTGCCGGGTTGGAAATGCTGCTTGCCTGAACGCCTATGCAGAACGCATAGCTCATTCAGTATGAATAACATCTAAACCTCTACGCTACAACTACATAGCCCGGAACGGACAATATTCTCATGCATAATGCATAGGCGTGGACTATGTGACAACCCTGCCATGCCTGCTGCTAAAACCTTTTGAGCAAACAATTTAAATGATCCTGTAGGGGTTGGCACATGGATTGCAAAGTAATGAGTGGAAAAACAGACAAAATTGAAAAAAACCATTTCAAACTACGGTTAAAAACCAATGTAAGAAATGATAAGTAAAAATGTATGTAAAAACCAAAGTAAAAAGCCGACGCTTGCACGTCGGCTTATTTTCCAATTACCTAAGCTATTCGCAAATCTAATTGAGTCTGATTTATCTCTCGCTGCCCTCTGCAGTTTCTGGCAAGACAGCCATAAGTGACTCAACTTGGTCCTTGAGTCTGAGGAGTTCGCTAGGAAGTTTTTCCTTCCAACGACGATACTCTCCCCCAAGTGTGTTCATGAGTCCAAGGTAATACCCGATGCCGCTCAGGAGGTTGTCACGATAGCTCCGGAAGGCTTCCGCACCGGCCTCGCTACCTGAGCGCATTCCCTCGGTGAGCTCGTCAGCAAGATGAGCCACATAGAGCTTTAGCTCGTTTACAAACATGTGTGGCCGATCAATACCGTTCAGTAAATCAAGCCTACCGTAGATATGGTCAATCATTTCGTGAAGTTTAGTTACCCGTCGGAAAAACGCTAAGTTCGGGCCGGGGCATATCGCAGGCGTGGCATCCTCACCGTAGCGGCCGGTGCCGTAGAGAATTTCCACCGATCCTGATAGATCTCGACAAATGCATGCACGTTCAACAATTTCATTGTAGCGGCGTTCTCTTTCGGAGCTTTCTAGCCCAAGTTCGTCTAACTCGGCGATTTTTCGTTTCTGGTATGCGTTTGAGGCAACACAGATAGGACGCTCGGTGAACTCGGTGTTGAACTTAAGGTACCCTTTCGGACATGAGCTGCCGGGTTTTCCTTCGCTGATAAGGCGGTGTTTGTACAGCTCTGCTGCAGAGTTCACGAGGTTGCTGAATCTGACACCTAAAGGTGAGGCGCCGCTTGAGACGATATCTGCCTCACCTGCTGCCGCCAGCTTATTGAGGGTGTCTGGGTCAAGATTTACAGCCTCCGGGACAAGTAAGAAAGGCGAGCCCCAACCGACTGCATCGATTTCATAGTTATCCATAAGAAAACTATGCTCAAGGGCCGTGCCGACTCCACCCTGTACCGTTACACGGAAACTTGGTCGTTCCGGCTCTGAGCCGCTGAGCTTGCTTACCGCACCGCGGTAGACCTCGTACGTTGATTCTAATAGCTCCTCACGGCGAGTCTTGAAGTCCTCCAAGATTGGGCCAAGCAGAATGCCGTCGGTGGCAAATGTGTGGCCGCCACAGTTAAGACCAGACTCAATGCGGAACTCCGATATCCAGAGGCCGCTGCGGGCAAACATTTTGGCCTGGGTGAGTGCAGACCGGAAATCACTGACCTTGAGGATTATTTTTTTACGGAAGTATCCGTTTGCATCGGCATGAAAGTCCGGAAAATTGCCAATATGCTTGGCAAGGCGACGGTTAAAACCGGCCGACAAGACTACACCCGACTCGAGCTCACTCTCAGCAAACCCTTGCAGAGCTGACATCGCGTCTGCGTATTCCGGCGGTAATTGTTCTCCGTCGCGATAGCGATCACTGTCGACCTTGACCATGATGTTGGTTTCCACCTCACCCGGTCGAACCGCATCCCGTAGCTCGGACTGGATTCGTCCACGCTCCTCGGTGGTGCCTGCCGCAAGCATGTTTTCGTAGCGCTGGCGCAGAGGCGAGTCACTTGGTAGATACTCGAAGTAGCGAGTGATCTCGGATTCAGGTTCAAACTCCGTCTTTCGCAGTTGCTCCGTTTTCTCTTGTACCATCGTGTTAACCAGATTAAGGTAGGCTGTGAAACGGGCGGCACGGGGATTATCATAAGACTTGTCTATAGGTTCGTAGGTCTCACCGCGCTCCTATAGACAAGTCTTATGATAATCC
>CAZQIK010000070.1:1223-7129 GCA_964593085.1 uncultured Spirochaeta sp. | reverse complement strand
ACCAGGAACTCCGGATGTAGTCCGGACAGACAAGGAACTGCAACTGAACCTGGATTCTTGCCGTGAAGGCAGCCGACCGCAATAGCGTCGTTTTTCTGGAGTGCACCGACAAGCGCATGCTCACCAAACTCAGCAAGCTTAATAGCTTGGCTCGGGCAGACGGGCAGGCATGCGCCGCACCCCACACAGGCAGAGTCGCTGTACGCAAGCGCGCCGTTTTCATCTATGCTGAGAGCATTAAAACGGCAAGCAAGAACGCAGGCCCGACAGCCGGTGTTACCTGCACGCTTGCGCTTGCAGTGACTGCGGGTTATGGCTGGTCGGACGTCTCGTGCCAGCCGACTTATGACATATCGAGCGATCATACGATATCGCCTCTTGTATATATATTTCTGCAACACCAGCCAACAAAGGCCGAGTGCCGCCAAAATTATGTAGACTCGGCTCGCAGGGCGTTGAACTCCTCGAGCATAGCAGCCCCATCCTCAAGAAACTCTTGTTTGATGAAGCTTTCCAGCACCAATGCCGTAGCGTTGTAGAAGCGTGTGGCAGCACCGGTACGAATCACCTTAGCAAAAGGGGTTACCCAACGACTGAGATGATTCTGCAAAAACATGAGTTGAATGTTAACATACTTTTCCGCTTTCTGCCAGTCGCCAGCCTCACACGCCTCGACGGTGCGGGCGATTAGGACGTGCATAAAATCAAGCTCTACGCGCACATGGTCCGGAGCATCCTTCAGCTCCTCGTCCTTCTGCAGGCCTGCCTCGGCGTAGAGCCGCTCAGCATCTTGGGTCGATTCACCCATGATCTCTCGCGTGTTGGGCTCAAGATAAACCGAGCCATAGGGCGGCGCCAGAAGCTGCTGCGGACCGACGAACAGTTTCATGTGCTCACGCCGAATTCTTTCCACGCCTTCCTCAGCAAGGGCTGGCGCCAACTTCACAGCATGCTCGGCAGCCTCGGAATTCACGGCTTCAAGCACCTGATGCAGCTTTTCCGGAATGTGCTCATCCTCAAGAAAGGAATCCGGCAGGTCAAACAGCCGGGCCAGATAGTAGTATGTTGAGTGCCGCACGTTTTCGCGCAGTACGAAATCTTTCACGTTGAGTCTCCACAGTCAGAATTAGTTTATTATATATCGATTCACCGTTTGGGTCGAGGAGAAAGCATGGGGCGAACACAATGCCCACCCCATACCGTCTGCTTACACAGTCATAGAACTCAAGTGCTACGACTTCTGATCAAACTTGTTGATGTAATACACGTTCGGCTCGGTTCCGGCTTCCGGTTGCAGCACAAAGTACTCGTTCTCCCGTAAGAGACGCGAAACATCGCTGTTCGGATCATCCAGGTCACCAAAGGTTCGCGCATGTGGAGGGCATACCTCTACACATCGCGGCTGCTCACCGACCTGGTAGCGGTGGTCACAGAAGGTACACTTCTCAACCTTGCCCGCCTTGCGGATCACCGAGTAGGTGGTGCCCCGGTCCGGATTGGAGTACGGTAGTACGTCGCCCCCAACTTTTTGGGTCAGCGCCGCTGCCTCCGGTGTACGCCATTCCGGATGGGTTTCGGCTCCCCACTCGTTAAATGAAATCACTCCGTACGGACAGGCCTGTTGGCATGCCTGACACCCTATGCAGCGATCCTCGCTCTGCATAGTCGTACCGTCGGCCTGCTTGAACATTGCCTTCGGCTCCACCGGGCAGGCCGCTACGCAGGGTGCGTTACTACAGTGATTACACAGCGTCGGTATGTACGTATAGGTTATGTTAGGAAAGGTACCCTCGTTACGCTGAATGTGATGCGCCCAGAAGAAACCTTGTTGCACGTTATTCTCTGCCTTACAGCCTATGTTGCAGGCGTCACAGCCCACACATAGACGAAGATCAATTACCATTGCCATTTTAGCCATTTATGTTACCTCTTCTTCCTTTTGCCTAAGCTCGCTCAATCCGCACACGGCATGAACCGTAGTATGAGTTAGAACCGCTCAGCCGCTCGAACTCCGCTGGCATAATGCTGTTATTGTTTGCACCCCGCGCGACCTGACCTGTCGAGGTTGTAAACACCTTGGCAGCATTGTGACCAAAGGCCCAGTGGCCCTGACCAAAGTTTTTTTGCACCGTTCCGGGCCGCAAAGCAATCCATGTCTTCAGCGTTGTTACCTCGGTTGAACTGGTTGAGATGACCCGCACCTGCTCTCCGTCTTGGAGTCCAAGACGTGCAGCATCATCTGGGTTCATTTTTATGCAGTCGCCCCACTTAATATCACCTTGGTCTGAGTCGGAAAACTCCTGAAAGTAACCGGTGTTGGCCGACCGGCCTTCCCGTGCCTGGAGTTTCTTGGCGTCGATGAAGTAGAACGGATACTCCGCCGCGTCACCGCTTACCGCCGAGCTGGTGTAGTGGGCCACAAAAGCCTTTTCACCCGTTGATTCCGGATAGTTACAGGTTCGCATGATGTCGTCTATGTCGGTATTGTATTTGTCGGCATGTCCCTGGAGTGCCTTCTTGAGGGTCTCGCTGTAGAACTCAAACTTTCCGGTCACAGTCGGCATGTTACTCCAGAGCCCTTGGTAGTTGTAGTCGCCAGAGTTCCAGACGCCTGCGTCAAGGTACTCCTGCCATCCGTTAAAACGGTCGCCATGTTGGCCCTGCGCATCGTACTCGGCCGGATCCCAGATAGGCCGTGAGCGAAGTTTGTTGTAGTACTCCTCAAACTCCAGACCATTGGTTGGCGATTGCCCCGTTTCCGGGTCCGTAAACTCATCTCGCAGGTAGCGGTGGAAGTTATCAAAGCCACGCTCTGCAAGCGCCTCTCCCAACATCCACATGAGTTCGGTCTCTGGGTTCTTCACGTCATACACCGGCTCAATGAAGCGTTGACTGACCCAGTAGTGCGTATACGTGTGACCTTTCTGACCCAACATGCTCATTTGCTCGCCAAGGTGGTAGGTTGCAGGCAAGAGCACGTCGGCAAAGTGACTCATCTCGGAGTACATTGTCACCGCATGTGCCAAGAAATCAAGCTTACTTAGCGCGTCTTCCCAGCGCTGTGTGCCCGGATTAGCATAGGCAAAGTTATTCCAGTAGGCAAGAACAACCTTAAGTTCATAGGGGTCTTCCGACAGAATAGCGTCTGCCATGCGATTTGCTACCACACCGCCACCACTTTTGCCGTCTTTCAGAGCGGGCAGGTTTTTGTAACCGCGTTGGTCAATTTTCTGCATGCTGCTGTGCTTGCGAGCTAAGTCGTCCTGGTAGTCGGCTGGACTTGGCACACTTCCACGCTTCGGACTTCGTCCGGTAATTACACCACCTTCGTGGTCGTTACTTCCTAGGAGTCCGGAAAGTGCATGCACGCCGATACCGCTGTACGCACCACGCGTTTGCATGTTGCTACCACCACCCATCATAACAACTACGTAGGGCGCGGCGGCAACCATATCCGCAACTACTCGGCGAATCTGCGCAGCAGGAACACCGCAGATTGGCTCCGCCCACTCGGGGGTGCGGTCTTTAAGCTCTATGTTCCACCACTTCACCACACCGTTGGTGTGCACCTCGTTAAAGCTGTCCTCAGAAACTTCTTGTCCAACTTCAAAGCGGTTACGACCGTCAGTGAAGTCGCCAACAAACTCTTTGCTCCAGCCGCCGGTCACGAGGATCTCATGTGCCATGGCAACTGCCAGCGCATCGTCCTCACCCGGGATCACGGGAAGCCATTCGCCACTTTTTGCAGCGGTGTTGGAGTACTTGGGGTCGATGGTGGCCATCTTCATGCCACGCTCAAGTTGGCGGCCCATAGCCGAGGTGTAGTACGAGACCTGTCGAAATGAGCAGAGCGGATCAACACCCCACGCCAGGGTAAACTTGGCCCTTTCCAGATCGTAATCGCGATAGTTCCAGTACCCCTGGGTGTAGTAGGGGCCAAACTTTTCACCCTCGGCACAAATAGAGCTGTGTGAGATGTTGTTCGGAGAGCCCACGATCTTAGGTAAGCGAGAATAAATTACGTCGCGCAAATCTGTATAGCGCCCGCGTGTTGTCGCAAACTTATGTGGTTCACCGTTATCTCTGAGCTCAACAATTTTGTCGGCCAGCATGCCTACGGCCTCGTTCCAGGTAATTGGTTCCCAGCCCGGATCTTCGTTCCGACCCTTTTTGGGGTTGGTACGTTTCAACGGCTGCTTAATGCGGTCCGGATCGTAAATCATTGGAATGATGAGGTGAGAACGGGAACACGACGCTGCACCGTTTACCTTGGAGCGAGCGTTACCCCGAATCTTAATCAAACGTCCGTTAAGGACGTAGGCCTCTTTCGAACACCATGACGTACAACCGGCACAGCCAGCAGGCTTCCATTCACCTTGGGCAAGTGGTCGCGCGCGGCCGTCGGCCTGCGGGCCGTCCTGAACTGCTACACGAGTTCCGGCACAACCGGACAACACCGCCGCCCCGATACCGGTCGCTGCCGATACCTTTAAGAAACTTCTTCGTGAAAGTTTCATTTACTGAACCTCCTAACGGAAAATAAGACACTGAAAGCGATGTATGACCCCCGTTCTTTCCGGAGCGAGTACCACACCCTATATCCTCAATCATCTTGAACGAATCACCTTCCAGAACGTTAAACTTGGCAATTTGCGCAATATTATTTTTACGATATTATCGTAAAAACTGATATCTCTTTAAACTATGAAGCAGTTGAATAAACAATTACCACCAATTTCAAGGTCTTTTTTCAGAGTAGCATTGGTATCGATAACCGTCAATCTATTTATGAGAAAAACAGTCGGTTTTTCGATAAATTTTATCGATATTGAGTGCGCGGAGTTGCTTTAGGCTTGTAGGTAGGCTTCAAGTGCCGTGGCGGTGTGTCCCCCGGCTCGTAGGAGATCCGCCGGAGCCCCGGTTGCAACTACCGTTCCGCCCGCTGCCCCGGCCTCGGGACCAAGGTCAATAATGTGGTCGGCCGCACGTATCAAGTCCAGATTATGCTCAATAACCACAACGCTGTTGCCGTCTTCTATAAGATGCTTAAGGGCACGACTAAGAAGGCGAACATCGGCCATGTGAAGCCCAACGGTAGGCTCGTCCAGAATAAAGAGCGTGCGCTTGCCTGAAAGTGAGTTGCGCCCGCGCGAAAGTTCACTCACCAGCTTAATACGCTGCGCCTCGCCGCCCGAGAGCGTTGGGCTTTGACGACCAAGGTGCAGGTACCCAAGACCAATGTCGTTCATGAGCTTGAGGGGCCGCTGAATCTTTGGGTGTGCGGCAAAGAACTCGGTTGCCTCGGCTACCGACATCTCTAAGATATCGGCAATAGATTTTCCTTTAAAACGGACCTCTCGCGTCTCTTCGGTAAAGCGCTTTCCACCACACTCGCCACAGACTTCGCGGACATCCGGCAGAAAGCTCATCTCAATTTTGATCTCGCCCTGCCCCGCGCAATGCTCGCATCTCCCGCCCGTGGTGTTAAAGGAGAAGCGACCAGCCTCGTAGCCGCGGATTTTGGCCTCGGGGAGCGTCGCATACAACTTACGCACATCGTCCCAGATCCCTACGTAGGTAGCTGGGCAGGAGCGGGGAGTGCGGCCTATAGGACTTTGGTCCACCTCGGCTACGCGTTCCAGGTTTTCTATGCCTTCAAGTGCTTCACATCCAAAAGGTGTCCCCTTGGCCGGAAAGTTAGACTTAATTGAGGGTCCACCAGGCGCGCCAACACCAAGGCGCTTGAGTGACTCGTAGAGTACGCCGCGCACGAGACTGCTTTTGCCGCTCCCGGACACACCGGTGACACAAATGAGCTTGCCCAGGGGAAAGCTCACCGTAAGATCTTGCAGGTTGTGCAATGAAGCGCCGCGTATAACCAGCTCACCGGGTTCAGCCAGTTCGGC
>CAZQIK010000070.1:0-1123 GCA_964593085.1 uncultured Spirochaeta sp. | reverse complement strand
CCAGCTCACCGGGTTCAGCCAGTTCGGCCGTATCAGCCGGTTCACCAAGCAACTCACGACCCGGAGGCGCACTAAGATATCGGGCGGTAGCCGAGTCCATACACTGAAGAAAACCCTCAGCCGGGCCGCAGTAAACAACCTGACCGCCCTCTCGCCCCCCGCCGGGGCCCAAATCCAGCACCCACTCGGCACTGCGTATAGTATCCTCGTCGTGTTCAACCACCAGTACGGTGTTTCCACGCTCGCTGAGCTCACGCAGTGCACCCAGCAACATGCGGTTATCACGCGGGTGCAGGCCAATTGTAGGTTCATCAAGCACATAACATACGCCCGAAAGGTTGGAGCCGAGCGCGGCCGCCAGCCTAATGCGCTGCGCCTCTCCACCGGAGAGGGTCGGCGCAGATCGATCAAGCTGGAGGTAGCCAAGCCCCACCCGCTTGAGAAAGCGCAGACGAGCGGTCAGCTCCTCTATAATGTCGCGTGCTACTCTGAGCTCCCGCTCACCAGCAAGCAACTCAGGGAACTCCCGCTCAGCACGATCTACGCTGTACGCAGTAAGCTCTGCAATGCTGTGACCTGCAAAACGCACAAACCGCGACTCGGTACGCAAGCGCGTCCCCTCGCAGTCGGGGCACAGTTCCGGCTGCCATGAGTCCGGGTTCTCCGGCGCCTCCGGTTGCTCGTCCTCGTCTTCACGCACGGTGAGCAGACCGGTGCCTTGACAGCTGGGGCACCAGCCATGGGCCGAGTTAAAGGAGAACTGCCGTGGATCCGGCTCGTTAAAGCTCCGCGCACAGCTCGGACAGACTCGTAACGCAGAGAACACCTCACCGGCCTCGCTCTCCGGCTCAGCCAGGTAAACCCGAAACATACCCTTCCCAAACGAGAGTGCGGTACCAACAAAGGCCCTTAGCTCCGCCTCCGAACGCGGGTCTACAAGCACCTCTCCTAAAGGCAGCTCAATGGTGTGTTCCTTGTAGCGGTCGAGCCGCGGCCAGTCGGCGGTGGGGGTTGTACGCCCATCTACCCGCAAAAACTCATAACCCTTGGCCGCAGCCCACCGAGCCGTCTCGGGATCGGAAGAGCGTCGTGTAGGGAAAGAGTGTAGATCTCGGTGGTCGCC
>CAZQIK010000069.1:2300-7146 GCA_964593085.1 uncultured Spirochaeta sp. | reverse complement strand
CAACCCCACGACTAACCGCTATGAGCAGGCCAAGCCCGTCCTGGCGCAGCCCGGCAGCCACCGCCTCGGCGGCCTCACCCCCCTGCGCACCAATGCCGGGCGCAAGAAACCAGGCGTCCGGCCGGGCATTGCGAACAGCCCGTAATGCCGCCAAGTCGTTACCGGCCACCACCAGCCCAACATTGTCACCCCAGGCCTGCATCAGCTCGGCCATCACGACATACAACGGGCTGTGCCCGGCCCCATGCACAACCTGCACATCCTGTACCTCGGCAGCCCCGGGGTTTGAGGTGCGGCACAGAACAAAGGCGCCCTTACCAGGGCGGGAGAGAAATGGCCTGAGCGCCTCGCTACCAAGATAGGGGCTGAGCGTAACGGCATCTGCTCCCAGCTCGTCAAAGGCGGCCGCAGCATATGCTTCGGCAGTCGACCCAATATCGCCCCGTTTTGCATCCAGTACCACCGGGATATCCTTTGGTATGGCAGCCAGAGTTTCTTTAAGCGCGCGCCAGCCAGCCTGCCCCCAACACTCATAAAACGCCATGTTTGGTTTATACGCGGCGGCATAGGGCGCGGTCGCCTTAATCAGGGCACGATTCGAGGCAACGATTTTTTGAGCGGCCGACTCAGCCTCGGTTGCTTGGGGACGGGGGTCCAGTCCAATACATAGGAGACTGTTTACCGACAACGCACGTTGGGATAAACGATCAAAAAATGGGGACATCATGCGAGACTCCTTTGATATGATTGCACAGTACCAGCAAACATATGTATGCTCAAGATCGAACAGGAGGAACCAGCATGCGAATACCACAAGAGCGCGGCATTGGACTCATCATCGATGTTCAAGATCGACTCTTTCCACACATTCATGAGTTTCAGGCACTTGCCGCAAAGCTTAAAGTACTCGCTGAAGGCTTGCAGGTGTTGGATCTCCCGGTCGTGTTGACCGAGCAGTATCGCAAAGGGCTGGGCCCCACTATCAAGGTCCTCCGCGATGCGCTGCCGAGTATCGAGCCCCTGGAGAAAGCAAGCTTCAGCTGCTGCGACGATACTGCCATCATGGATGCGGTCTCTGCGGCTGGGCGTAGCTACGTGATACTTGCCGGTATCGAGGCCCATATCTGCCTGCTACAAACTTCCATGGATCTTATTGAGCGTAATTATACCCCGGTACTGGTTGCCGATGCGGTCTCTTCGCGCACGCCGTTCGACCGCGATGTAGCTATTGAACGAGTGCGGTCAGCAGGTGGAGTTGTAACGACGGTTGAGTCGCTGCTGTTTGAGTTGTGTCGTGTGTCAGGCACCGAGACCTTCAAGCAGATATCGCGGCTGGTTAAGTAACGCATAGCCGCCATATTCGGCATGCGCGGAATCAGTCTTCTTTGTCCTCCAGTTCCGCGGCCTCCACCGGGTACTCGTCATCGGCAAACAGGAATGACTGGTTCTCATCGGTATCAAGGTGAACTGGTGTCCGTAGCCAGAGCGCCTCGTACGACTCAACCTCAAGCGACACCAGTCCGCTGGACTCGACGCTGGGGAACACGATATCGCCTCCAATTATCTCACGCATTCCAACTTCAATATCCAGGCCAAGCTCGGCAGGACTGAACATGAGCTCAACTGGATCCAAGCTAAGGTTGTAGATACAGAGCACGCCTTCTCCATTGTTTTGTGACGTAGTTCGCAGCAGTGCAAAAACCGCAGGGTTCAGATCAAGGACTTTCTGGGGCACGTTGGGATGAAACATTGGTTCGCATGAACGCGCCTGAAGAAGCGCTTTGTAGCCCTCAAATATCACGTTACGTAGAGTACCGGAAGTTTTAAGCTCTTCTACTAATGCGCTGAACTCAAGCCGCTGCCCGCCATCGCTGTTGACGCCACCGCTGCTAGCCCCGCCATCGCCGTTGGCGCCATCGCTGCTAACCCCGCCACGGTCCAAGGCTCCCTCCGGAGTCTCTGATCCAATGAGACTATGGAGATCCACTAGGGGCACCCCCGCCAAAGAAAGCATTATGGCTTGCGCACATAAGAACACTCGTGCTCGTTGCAACGCCGGAAGTGCAGGAGCCGTCACCGAGCTCAGGACATCGGCTGGTAGTACGTTGAGGTATGCTGCCGCAGGGGAAAGCCCAGGCAGCGAACGGGCCCAGCACCGCACGGGCTCGCCACTGCCCCTCAGCATAGCTTCCGACACCAGTGACGCCGGTGCGTACTGCGGCACCATGTGTGCCTGTTCGGTGATATCGGTAGCCAGAACGCTCCATGGCGCAAGCTCGGACAGAACTGCCCGGCTTAGCCGTGCCACAGCATGGATGTCGGTTACGTCATGCTCGGTTACGTCATGGTGGTTGGTGTCGTTCCTTTTGTGTTGCCGGGAAGCCGAAATGAGCCGGAAGGCCGAGACTCCTGCAACAAGATACTCCAGCATCATCTCCAGCAGTCCTAACACCACCTCGGGGTCCGAGTAGTCATATGCTGCGTGCTGCGCATGCGCTGGCGCCAGATCCACCATGAGGCGGTACTCCCGCGATAGCTGCTGTATATCCTTCACCGAAGCACCAGCCGAAACCACATGGACGCCTCGCACCATTCCTTCAAGCTGCGTCGACAGAAACTCTTGCAGAAGGGTTGCTGGCTCCGTTGCGTCATCAAAGAACTGGTCTTCATGAACAAGAAGAAAGACATCTGTTTCATCCAACGGCAGCTGAGGGTCCCACTCGTCATCGGGTTGTTGAATTTTATCCCTATACCTATTGATGAGCTGCGAAAATCGGGGTGCTAAGGCCTTAGCACTATCAGGCGCACACACCTCATACACGAGAGCTTCAAGACGTTCGTTCATTGAACGTCACTCCGATTTCGTATCGTGGTGAGTGTCGTGCTTTGCAGGCAGTTCATGCAGTTCTTTGGTTATTTCTTCTTCGTCTGCGGTGTTTAGTTCCATGATTCGTCGGAGATGCGCAAGACTGTCGACATCAATGACACGAAACTCAAGCCGGCACTCATACCCGTGAGTAGCGACGATACTGGCGGTACTCTCTATAGTGATTTCTTCAGCAAGTTTCAGATGCACCACTACATCAGGATTAATTCCCTGCTCCGGGATAGTGGACAAACGCAACATACATCCGCGTAGCGACAGATCAAGTACGGTGCAGTCGACTACATCGTCCCCGAAATCGACCCAACCGTGCATTACGAAATCTGTTCTGACATTCTTGCGTCTTTCCATGTGTATATCCTCGGGTGATTATCCTATCGCTGCGCGTACTCGTCAAGCTTGAGTTACTTTCCGACGCAAAAAGAGCCAAACATCCGCTCCAAAATTTCAGATGAAGCCACTTCTCCGGTAATCTCACCTAAAGATTGCAGTGCTTCCCGAAGATCGACCGCAACAAGGTCCAATGCCGTACCCGCGGCAAGGCCACTCTGTACATCATTAAGAGCCGCAATAGCCTGCAGCAACAAATCACGATGGCGACGCGAGTCAATAACTACCGCCTCCGTGTCGGTGTGCTCACCCGGTACCAAACGTCGCACTAGCACTGCATGCAAGTCTCCAAGACCTTCTCCAGAGACAGAGCTTACGAGCGTAGGCGCCTCTTGTTGCTGAGACGCTGAATATCCACCCGGCAGTAAGTCTCGCTTCGTGTACACAACCACACAGCGACCCTCCGTCTCCAAATCTGCAATCAGAGCGCGGTCCTCATCGTTCGGACCCTCGGCGGCATCGACCAAGTACAGTACAAGGTCAACGTTTTCCATAAGCTGTCTACTGCGCCGCATTCCTTCGCTTTCAATCTCGCTCTCGCTCAGCCGCAGGCCTGCTGTATCAATGAGGCGCACTGGAACTCCCTCAATGTCGAGACGTGCCTCGAGGTAGTCGCGGGTGGTGCCCGCTTCGGCGCTCACTATTGCCCGGTCTTCACGCAACAGAAGATTAAAAAGTGAGGACTTGCCAGCATTCGTACGCCCAGCCAATGCGATACTTGCTCCTTCGCGAAACACTCGCCCAATTCGGAAACTATCTGCAAGCACCTGCAACTCGCTCTGCAGCGCCTCCACCTCGCCTACCGGCAACTCAACAATGCCGGTGTCCTCTTCTGCGTAGTCAAGCTGAATAGCAACGGCCGCCGTTAGATCCAGCACGCGCTGCTTTGCAGACTCAATGCGTCGCGAAAGCCCCCCCGACAAACGATTGAGCGCCAGGGCGTGAGCCGTTCCGGTCTCAGCTTCAACAAGCTCCTGTATCGCCTCAGCTTGGGTCAAGTCCAGTTTCCCGCCCAGAAAAGCGCGGCGGGTGAACTCCCCGGCCTCAGCTGGCCGCATACCAAGATCCGCCAACACGCCAATTATTCTCTCTATTCCAGCGGGACTTCCGTGGCACATTATCTCCACCGAGTCCTCACCGGTGTAGCTCTTTGGAGCCCGGTAGACCGCAAGCATGACCTCGTCAATGGTTCTAACATGTGCATCGCGTTCCGGCGTGGCAGGCAGCTCTCCCTTTAGTGTAGCGGGCGGCTGTCCCCCCGGCGTGGCAGACCGGTCATAGATGCGTCCGTAGAGCAGTGTGTTCCCGGCGCAGTCTGCGAGGCTCGCTGGCCGACTAAAGGCCGGAGCCAGCACCTCGAGACAGCCCTCGCCCGAGACTCGGAGGACGGCCAGCGCGCTGCGCCCGTATGGGGTTGCCAAGGCGTATATAGGATCATGGGACTCAAGTACAAGCTGATGTTTCATGATCATACGATAGCGGAAACTCAGCGTGATGTCATGCGGCAGTTGGTACACGCAGGCCGCCGGTGCTGCCGTTGCGGATCGAGGCGGGCCGGTGCTGCCGTTGCGG
>CAZQIK010000069.1:0-2200 GCA_964593085.1 uncultured Spirochaeta sp. | reverse complement strand
GCAGGCCGCCGGTGCTGCCGTTGCGGATCGAGGCGGGCCGGTGCTGCCGTTGCGGGCCGACGTTGCGGGGCTTGACGAGACGCCCAGCTGCGCGTAGCGTTTGAGCTATTGACAAGGAGCGACGGTGCACGAAGAACTTGATCTTGAAGGCTTGACCCCGCACGAAGCCACGTCTTACGTAGCAAACTATGTGGCCGCCCATAAGCGGTCAGTCCAAAGGCGGCAGACGGCACAGGAGGAGTTTGCGCGTTGGGAGAACCGAGTGCGGCTGGCACAGCAAAAAGGTGAAACAGAACTTGCACAGGCAGCACTTGCGCGTGCGGAGAAGGCGGCCACGGAGTTCCAAGATGCCCGGGCCGAGGAAAAAGAGCTCGCAATCACCTGCGACCTTTTGAAACAGCGCCTGGAGAGACTCAGCCGCCAACCGGAGTTCTCGGTTGACGTCGAAGCGCTACTGAGCCACATGCAAGACATGCTAGATTCCGGCACTTTGGGATCTGGAGGCCCGTCCGCATGAACTGGGACACTGGTCCGATAGTTTTTGGTCACCGTGGTTACGCTGCGCGTGCCCCGGAAAACACATGTGCCGGATTTCGACTTGCAGCCCAACACAAGGTCCCGGGTGTCGAGCTCGACATTCACCTAAGCGCCGACGGGCAGCTGGTGGTCGTGCACGATCACAACTTGGCACGCACAACCGGGCTGGATGCAGTTGTAGAGCAGACACGGTATGAGCAAATTCATGAGCTTGATGCTGGCAGTTGGTTTGACGCGGCTTTCTCGGGGGAACGCCCACCGCTGTTGGAAGACCTCTTTGCCGAGTTCGGATCCGTTTTTAGATATGACATTGAAATAAAGCAGAGAGGAAATGCCGCCACCAACATTGAAGACGTGCTGCTACGTCTCATTCGACGTTTTAGGCTGGAGGAAAACTGTCTGGTTTCCTCGTTTAACCCTTTTCCACTTCGCAGACTGCACAAAAAAGCACCAGATATCCCAGTGGCTGCCATATACTCAAGTCACGACGAGGTTCCGCCCATTCTCAGGTATGGTTTAGGTGCGCACATCAGCGGAGCTCCACAATTGATCAAGCCCCACCACGAAAAAATCAACCGTCTGTGGGCTTTGTACCAGATTCAGCTGCGTCGTCGCGTGGTGCTACCCTGGACGGTGAATGATGCAAACACTGCGCGGCGCATGGCCGCATTGGGCGTAGCAGGCATTATTACCGATGATCCAGGAAAGGTCTTGGACGCTCTTCGCTTTTGAGTCCCTTAGCTACTAAGTAGCTTGGCTGCTACGGGCTACTACGGGAGACGAGAGGAAAACTCTTGCCCGAAATTTGATCCAAGCGTGCGAAAAGCAGCCTGAATAGCTGCGTTTGCAGATGCCCCCCGGCTCCGCTGGAACCCGCTGGTACTGTAGAGCACCTCGCCGGTTTCTAAGTCAATGGCCTCAGCGCTGCCCGAGACGCGCACAATGAATCCGTCACCTTCATCAAACTCATCAATCTGTGACGACCCAAGAATAACCCGCTCTACCCTTCCGCCATATTCTGCCCTCAGGAACTCAAGCAGGTCATCACGAGCCATGCCGACAGTTGCAGCACGCGCTGCACTCAAATTCTGCAACCGAAAGTCGGCCGAACTGAGTTCCTGTTGTAAGGCACTGGTAGCGGTTCCTGCAGATATAGGGTTGCCCGCGATGTCGGTCTCATGGAGCAGCACACCGGTAGGTACCTCCGCCGCTTGTGAGTTCACCTCGTAGCGAAAAACCACCCGAGTGTCGGATATCGCGCCGCTTAGGCCGTCAAGATAGCTGCGGTAGTCGCGTCCAAGCTCCTCAAGCGGTAGCATGTAGCGAGTAAGGTCCAGCCCCACGGTAACCGTATCTGCACCAACGGTCTGCGGTATTGGGTGCTCAAAGCTCACTCCACCACGTTCATTGCTCTGCATCGTGGTACTGCGCGTAGTGCTCCGTCCGCCTCGCATCTCTTTGTAACTAACCCGTACGGATGCGCCCGACACCGGCTGACCGTTCACCTGCACCACAGCTTCAAAGTTCTCCGGGAAAGGCTCGCGCACCATAGCTATAAGATTGTCGTTCAGCTTTTCGAGCTGTATGCGCGAGACCACATTGCGAGCCGCGGTAATATTCCGTTCAAAACGGATCTCAGCATTCTCGATATCGGAAGTTGCCG
>CAZQIK010000068.1:5484-7221 GCA_964593085.1 uncultured Spirochaeta sp. | reverse complement strand
CGCCCCGGGGCGGCAAAGCGGCCGTGTTTGTGGAGCACCTGCATAGGGTCGGGTTTGGGGCCGGAGCTGCCGGTGCCGCGAGCGCTGCCCGTGCCGCGAGGGCCACCCGTGCCAGAGCTGCCGGTGGCGTCGGCCGCACGTCGTGCTGCACCAATTGCCGCAGCAATGCGTTTGCCGGACGCAATGACTTCAATCACGCGGGGTGGGTCCGACTCGCCGTCACCACCAAGATAGATTCCGTTTGGGGTGCGGCGAGTTTCTGCATCGACAATAGGCTTGCCGTCCGGGTTTAATTGCAGCTCACAGCTGCGAAGCAGTTCAGGCTCTGGGCCACTTAAGATAACTTCGGCAAAGCCCTCTTCCATAAGGTCCGCCGCGCTGGGATACAGGTTACGAGCCAGGCGGAACTTCACGCCCGACGCGGCTATGCGAGTAAGGTCCGCGTTGAGTTCGTCCTTGGCAAGTCGATACTTTGCGAGCTGCCCCTCAATGCGCGAGCTAATGCTTTGTGAAGCTTCAAAGACCACTGCGGGAATACCGGAGCGTACCAGGTAGTAGGCAGCGGAGACCCCGGCAAGTCCAGCCGTGAGAACCGCAACCGGAGCCCCGTTCGCAGTGCTGGCCGCGGCACTAGCCGCGGCTGGCTGGCGGCTCATGATCATGCCCAGGCCGGTGTGACGTGCTGCCCGCACCACCAGAGCCTTCTCGGCACGAATTTGTACCGCGCGGTCGTACTCCATGCGGGTGCAGGCGCGTGTACATCGCTGGTCACATAGAGCGCCAGTTAAGGCCGGGAATGCATTGGTTGCCAGAATCAAGGATAAAGCCTTGGCTGGCTGGCCCTCGCCGAGGAGGCGAATGTAGCCCGGTACATCCTGACCCAAAGGACAGGCCTCGCGGCACGGGGCTACAAAGCAGTCAAATAAGGGCAGAGGGCGATGTACCCGAGCAGTCGGTTCGCCGCTCCGCGCGCGGTAAGTAGCTTGCTGCTTGGCCCTATCGGCAAGGGCGCGGATTGCCGGTGGGTTTGGGCGGCTTGGAAAGAGCGGGGCCGTTGCACCAGGTGCGTCGAGTGTACTTGCCACCCCTGACTGCGCCCGCGCATCAACCGCGCGAACAGCCTCGGCCAGCCGTTGATAGCCTCCGGGCTTGAGAAGATCGGTAGAGATGGTGACCGGCCCAATCCCGGTTTCCAGCACCTCTACAACGTTGCCAGCATGAGCGCCTCCGGAGTATGAAACCGGTGGCACCTCACCACCTGCTGCATGCAGGTCGGCGCAGAGTCGCGCAGCGAGCTCGGTTGTAAGAATGAATAGGGCACGCCCCGAGAGGTAGAGCGTCTTGCCCGGTAGACGATTGTCGGTGTTGTTCACCGGCAGGGTATTGGAGAGTTTGAGGCCAAAGCTCCGACCTACGGCCGCGGCCGTTGACTGTAGGCGACCAATCAACTGCACCGCCTCGGCGTGGCGTAAATCAACCTCAAATGAATGGGAATCTAAGCTAATACTGTACCCGGCGTTGCTGAGGATTTGCTCTACATCGTGCTGGCCAAGCAAGGTTGGGTTGAGCTTTACCAGAGTGTCGAGGTGTTTTTGGGTGAGTAGGTAACTACAGATTGCCTCAACTTCTTCAGGCGGACAACCATGCATGGTTGAAAGCACAACCGAGCGGCAGATATCGCGACGAATGCCCTGTACAAACTCTTGCCAGGGCGGATGGGAGTCAGCTCCCTGAGAG
>CAZQIK010000068.1:0-5384 GCA_964593085.1 uncultured Spirochaeta sp. | reverse complement strand
ACGAATGCCCTGTACAAACTCTTGCCAGGGCGGATGGGAGTCAGCTCCCTGAGAGTCCGCTTGAGAGCCTGCTGGAGCTGCTCCCGGGAAGAATCCCAGGTCCGGCTGCGCTTCAAGAAAGGTCCTCAGTTCGCCCACAAGCTCTTTGAAGACCGGCGAACGGCCAGCATCCCGCATGTTCTCAAGAAAAGCGTCGACCGAAGCAGTTTGTATGCCCTCAAGGTCATACCCGACACTCATAACAAAAATGAAGTCTGGCTCGCTGTTCCATTCGTTCCAGAGGAGCCCTCGCAGCAAATGGAGGAGTAGCCACGCCTTGTAGTACTCCGCCGTGGCCTCTGCAATAGACAGTTCGGTGGACCATTCCGTGTTGTAGCCGATATCGGCGGCATCGACACAGGGCTTCTCCAGCTCAAGTTGGTCCAGCTGCTGCACCGTTTTGAGCTCAAGCACGCGACCACCACACAAATACGCGCAGACAATGCCTTGTGATAAATGGGTGTGTGGTCCTAATGCTGGCCCCAGCGATCTAGTGCCAGCGCGGTAAAAGGCATGCTCAGGAATACCGAAAATACTTTGATGTTGGTGGTACTCGGAGAACACTATCTGCAGCAAGGTAGGAAAGGGAGTAGGAACCATTGACTCGGCCACCAATTCACCCCCGCCAGGGCTTGACGCCCGCGTTCCGCAGTTTAGGGTCGGGTCGGAGAAACTGTCCGGTTCCCGGTTCGCCGGTAACGCCTTCCTCGGCATGAAAAACCGTGCGTCCGCGTACCATGGTACGGTGAACTTTGCCGCGCAGCTCCTTCCCCTCAAACGGGGTAATCTTGCCCTTCGAGAAACTCTCTTCACCCCGTACAACGGTGCTACCGGCTGTATCAATAAACACCAGATCCGCATCAAGTCCGACCGCGATCGAACCCTTTCGATCTGCAATGCGATAACGTCGTGCGGGGGTCCCGGAGGTAACTTCCAAAAAGCGTTTCAGCCCCATGCTGCCGGACAGGTATCCCTCTGAAAGAATGTAGGGGAAAAGTGTTGGCCCTCCCGGGATTCCGGCGTAGTCGGTCCAGATTGAGCCGCTGTTTTTTTCTTCATGGGTCCCAGGCGCATGGTCGGAGGCAATGAAGTCGATCGTGCCCTCGGCCAGCATTCGCAGGAGCACAGCCTTGTTCTCCGGCCCCTTGACTGGTGGGGTTATCTTCAGAGGTGCGCCAATACGCTCAAAGTCGTGACAATCAAACTCCAGGTACTGCGGACAGGTCTCGCCACTTACAAAGCGACACGTGGCGACGATCTCGGCGGCGCGAATAGTGCCAAGGTGGACGATGTGCATGGGCGCACCAAGCTCCTCGGCAATCTCGGTTACGGTAAGTACCGAGAGCGTCTCGGCAGCTTCCGGCCGAGAAAGATAGAAAGCCATGCCGCCGTCACCCTGCGCTTGCGCCCCGGGGGTCGCGCCGGAGACGTAGTCATAGTCTTCGGCATGGACCAGAACAATACAGTTGTGCCGCCGCGTTTCCTGGAGTACTTGGTAATACTGGTGGTTGGAAACCCGCGGGAAATGGGCGGCGCCCGAGAGCGCGTAGGTCTTAATGCCAAGCACTTCCGGGGCCATTTCCGCAACTCGTCGAGGAAGTTGATCGTCGCACAATATCCCTGAAATTCCGCCGAAAAATCCAAAATCAATCAACGACTTACGCGAGACAATGCTGAGCTTTTCCTGTATCGACTGAGCGTCTATTACCGCGGGTTCTGAGGTATCGGGCATGTCCACCACAGTAGTTACACCACCAGAGGCCGAGGCTCCACTCGCATGCAAGAAATCCTCTTTGTGGGTGTATCCCGGGTCAAAAAAATGAACATGGGCATCTATCGCGCCGGGTAAGACCGCAAGGCCTTCGGCATCGATAATGTCTTTATCACCTTGAGCTTCGAGGGTACGCCCGACCCCGACCTCAGCAATTTGTCCACGTTGGATTCGCAGTTCACCCGGTGTGAGTTCATTCTTACCAGGTAGGGCTAAAGAAGCGTTACGAATAATCATGATTCCCGATTTTAATGCGAAACACTTTGGCTGAACACCCCGCGCAGCTCGGCGCGGTAAAAAACGTTGACCGCTCGCCCCGGCCGACCTACACTGAAAACAAGGAGTTAGCCATGAGCAACACGGTTCTGCTGGTCCTGATACTTGCGGTTGGTATTGGGGCGCTTGTTTTTGTTGTGTTTCTAGTTCAGCGCGTGCTCAGAGAAAAGGAGGGTACCCGTGCTGTTCGCGACATTTCCAAAAAGATCCGGGTAGGAGCATCGGCTTTCCTGCGGCGCGAGTTCCAGATGCTGGCAGTATTCACGCTCGTGATGGTCGTAATTTTGTTGCTCTTTGTCCCCCCACGGCCAATGTCGGCAGTTGCATACCTTTTTGGAACTTTAGCGGCGGCTGCGGCAGCCTTCATTGGTCTGAATATTGGTACACGGGCAAACGGTCGCACCGCTACTGCGGCAACTCAGAGCTGGGATCGGGCCATGAAAATTGCCTACTCTGCTGGCGCGGTCATGGGGTTTTCGGTTGTGGGCCTTGGCCTACTGGGTTTGACGGTTTTGGTACTTATCCTGAATGACTATCATGTGACTCTGAGCTTTGCTTTTGGCGCATCGGCAGTTGCCCTGTTTCTCCGTGTGGGGGGTGGAATTTTTACCAAGAGTGCCGATGTTGGAGCTGACCTGGTAGGAAAGGTTGAGATAGGTATTCCCGAGGATGATGCGCGGAATCCGGCGGCCATTGCGGACAATGTTGGTGACAATGTTGGTGATATCGCGGGGATGGGTAGCGACCTCTTTGAGTCCTACGTGTCCGCCATTGCCGCCTCAATGGTGCTGGGAGTGGCGGTGCTCGGGGAGGACCTTGGAACCTCGTTGCCTTTGGCCCTGGCGGCGGCAGGCATCGTTGCCTCGATAATTGGAGTCTTGATTGTGCGTCCGAAACCCGGTAACTACGGCTTTGCCGAACAGGTGGCGCGGGCACATAAAACCATGAATGCTGGCGTATACGTTGGGAACACGCTCATGGTTGTTGCTGGCTTTTTCATTGTGCAGTTCCTTGTTGGTGAGCTTGCCTTGTTCTGGGCGCTCATTTCCGGATTAGTTGCCGGTTTTCTTATTAGTTTCTCTACCCAGTACTACACGTCGGCCGACCATAAACCTGCGCAACGAATTGCGCGCTCGGCCGAGAGCGGTGCGGGTGTCACAATCATAGACGGGCTTGGTGTCGGCATGATGAGCACCATTTTCCCAGTGCTGCTGGTCGTTGGCGCTACTATCGCGTCGTACGCGTTGGCAGACCTGTTTGGCATTGCCATTGCCGCCCTGGGAATGCTCATAAACCTTGCTTTGTTGCTCTCTATGGACTGCTACGGACCTATTGCCGACAACGCCGCTGGCATTGCCGAGATGGCGGACCTGGGAGAGGACGTGCGCGAACGGTGTGAGGCGCTGGATGCGGTTGGAAACACTACCGCTGCGCTGGGTAAGGGCTTTTCAATAGGCTCGGCAGCCTTGGCCGCGTTGGCTTGGGTTGCAACGTATTTCCAGGTTGCAGAAATTGAGGTAGCGGATATTGCGTCGGTGCCGGTTATTGCCGGAGTATTTCTTGGTGGTTTGTTGCCCTTTGTCTTTAGTGCGCTTGCAATGGGCGGTGTTGGGCTTGGTGCCTTTGAGATTGTCGCCGAGGTGCGGCGGCAGTTTAAGGCTGCGGACGGAAAGATCGATGCTAACTTCAAGCCGGACTATGTACGCTGTGTCGATATCGCGACTAAGCGCGCGCTTAAGTCCATGATGGTACCGGGACTGTTGGTGCTCGTCGTGCCGGTGGCGCTTGGCTTCACGCTTGGCGGTGAAGCGGTTGCCGGACTGCTTGTTGGTTCACTGGTGACCGGGTTCTTATTAGCGGTAATGATGGCTAACTCGGGCGGCGCATGGGACAACGCCAAGAAGTACATTGAGGCCGGGAACTACGGTGGCAAAGGCAGCGACGCGCACAAGGCCTCGGTTGTTGGTGACACGATAGGCGACCCCTTTAAGGACACCGCTGGCCCTGCGTTGAATATTCTCATTAAACTTGTTGGTAAGGTTGCGGTAATTTTTGGGCCGATATTTGTTGCATTGGTCGTGCTATAGTAACAGAACGTGAGGAGGATTCATGGTCAAGCATATTGTTTTCTGGAAACTCAAGCCGGAGGTAGATGGTGCGACCGCTTCCGAGAATGCGCGCCGAATGAAGGCGACCCTTGAGGAGCTGTGTGAAACGGTTCCCGGTATTGTTGCGCTTGAGGTTGGCATTAACTTTAACGCAAGTGATGCGGCATATGATGTTGCGCTGTATAGCGAGTTTGAAAGCCGAGCCGGGCTTGAGTCTTACCAAAAGCACCCGGACCATGTAGCGGCTGCCGAGTTTGTAAAGTCGGTGGTCTCGGGACGGGCGGTGGTAGATTACGAGCTTTAGCTAAGGTCGATGTATTCGCGAGGGCGGGGTAGAGCTTAGCCGCGAAGCAATCTCCAGCTTGATTACTACACATCTGTATAGTATAATGATGGCATGTTGCTCCGAGCCTCCGACCTTGTCCCGGCTACTCCATCGGCCGGTGCCGCCGCTTTTTCTCTTCCGTGGCTTCGCAGTCGCCTTGCTGTTGTAGGCGGGCTTGGCGCGCTAAGCTATGCCGGAGCCTTGCTAGTTGAGGCCCAAGTGGCAGATGAGCCACCGGTCTGGATCAGTGCTCATGCAGCACCGGTGTATCCTCCCGACCTATCACGCTGTGGCGTTCGTTGCGGTGTACTCCCGTTTGTTCAGGTAAATGATGTACGAGCTGCTTTTGAGGCGGCCGAGATCTGTCTCCGCTCAGAGGCCTTTGGTCTTATTGTGCTTGATCTCCCTCCGGCTCACGACCTTCGTGAGACTGCCCCGGCCCGTCTTGCGCGCATTGCCGAACGTAATGGCTGTGCGGTGGTGCTGCTCTGCGACACCGCCGAGCACTACTCTGGTGGGCCGCTGGTCTCGTTGCGCATAGCAGCGGAGCGGCGGCCGCTGGAGGACGGGTGCTTTCTGCTGGAACTTCAGGTTCTCAAAAACAAACATGGCGTTACTCAAACTCACACCACGAGTGTGCTTCATGGCCCTGATGGTTTGTATTAGTTTACCCGCGCTGGCTCTGCAGCTGCTCATTCAACATGAGCCGCAGCTGCGGGATGTGCCTGCGGCGGTGATGGATGAAAAAGGTGTGTGCATACGTGAGCGCAATAGGGCGGCCGCCGACCTGGGAATAGAGGTTGGGCTCCGTTACGGCAGATCGGAAGAGCGTCGTGTAGGGAAAGAGTGTAGATCTCGGTGGTCG
>CAZQIK010000067.1:0-7304 GCA_964593085.1 uncultured Spirochaeta sp. | reverse complement strand
GGGCGGCGCGCCGCCGGTGCTGGTTGACCCAATGTGCGGGGCGGGCACCCTGGCTATTGAGGCCGGGTTGGCGGCCACCGACGGCGCGCCGGGGCTTGGCCGCCCGCATTTTGGGTTTGAGCGAAGCCTGCTGCATGACGCGGAGTTGTTGGCCCGTTTGCGCACCGAGGCCGAGAACCGGCAGGAACAGGGGATCGCGGCTTTTGTTCGGACCGGGGGGCGCATCTGGGCTTCCGACATCGACCCCGAGGCCATCTCGGCGTGCGAGCAAAACGCCGACCGGGCAGGGATGGCGGACATTATTATCACCGGCTGCAGCGATTTTTCGCGCCTGACTCGCGGCGCGGTGCTGGGGTCATGGAACAAAGTTTGGGAGACCGAGGAGGCCCCGGCGTGCTTCGTAGTAACGAACCCACCCTACGGGGTTCGCATTGGCCCCTTGGGCAGGTCAAACGAGGAGCCGGAGCAGCTCTATGCCAAGCTTGGCGCCTGGCTGGCGGGCAGTTTTAAAGGGGCACGCGCAGCGGTGCTGGCCGAGAGCAAGGATCAGGCACGCGCATTAGGGCTGCGCGCCGACAAGGTAAACACGCTGTACAACGGACGGCTCAAGATTGTAGTAGCACTGTTGCGCCTTAATGAGTCAAACCGCTATGTTGCACCGCTAAGCACCGTCGAACAGGAAGCGGCCGAGGACCAGACTCAAGGCACCGCTATGCTGCTGAACCGGCTCCGTCGCAACGCCGCCGAACTCAAGGACTACCTCGACACCGAGAGAATCACCTGCTACCGGCTCTACGACGCGGACATCCCGCAGTACTCGGCCGCGGTTGACCTCTATACAGAGACGGACGGCACACTCCATGTTGTGGTACAGGAGTATGCCCCGCCTGCGACCATAGAGAAGGAGGCGTCGGCACAGCGCTTTGATGAGCTTTTGGATACAATCCGCCGCTTTCTTGAACCGCAGCAGCTGCGCATGCACATAAAGCAACGCCGCCGACAACGCGGCGACGAGCAGTATCGCCCGGATGAAGGGGGCGCTGGCTCCGGCAGCAACGTCTCCAGCTCCCGCCCGGGTGGTGCCGGAGGCGCCACCCGGGCAGACGGCCGCACGGGCGGAGGAACACGAACCGCGATTGTAGAGGAGAACGGACTAGCCTTTGAAACCAACTTCAAAGACTACATCGATACCGGACTTTTTCTGGACCACCGTGATGTGCGGCGGCGCATACGAGACATGGCCAAGGACAAGCACTTCCTGAATCTCTTTGCGTATACCTGCACCGCGTCGGTCTATGCCGCCGACGGAGGCGCCCGCACCACCGTCTCGGTCGACACCTCAAATACCTACCTCGACTGGGGTCGGCGCAACTTCCAGCTCAATCAGCTTCTCAGCGACGGCGACCATTTCGTGCGTCGCGACTGCATGGAGTTCATACGGGACTGCCCGGACGATTTTGACGTAATTTTTATTGACCCGCCGAGTTTTTCAAACAGCAAGGGCCGGGAAGACGTGTTTGATATACAGCGCGATCACGAGCAGCTGCTGCGTGGCGCGCTGGAGCTGCTCACCGACGACGGCACGATTCTTTTCTCAACCAATCTGCGCGGCTTCGTACTGTCCGAGAACTTACGGGAAACGGCCCGCGTCGGCGAGGTGTCCGAGGAATTGACCCCGCCGGACTTTGCACGACGCAAGAACCGCCGCCACGTATTTCTTTTGCGCAGGCTGTAGGGGAGGCCCAGTCCCCCAGCTCGAGTGCCTGCGGTGCGTGGCCCCAGTGCGTGCCTGCGGCCTGCGGCAGCGTTAGGTCGCCGTGACTATATCCAACCAGGTGCGCGTTTCTGCGTAGCCGTCAACTAGGGCCGGTGATGAAACATCACTCACGCTACTCAGCAGACTCTTTACCTGGCGCCCCATTATATCAAGGCAACTTTGTATCAACTCGCTGTGGTAGCCCCGTTCGCCGAACGACACCACCATTTGCATTGAGAACAGCCGGCCAAGAGCTCGCCCAAGTTCAACCATTTTGCGCTGCGACAAAGCCCGGTCAAAGCTAAAGCTCAGCCCATCCTGGAAGCGATCGGCAACATCGGCACTGAGCTCAGAGCCTTTGAGGAAGCTAAACAAATCTGTCTCTTTAAGTGCTCCCATGCGCTTGAGCACCGCCTCGGATATCTGTTGATACAGAATGTCGTTGGAGCCCTCAAAAATTTGGAAGGGCCTGCTATCCACAACCGAGCGCCCGGCGATGCTGTCAAGCCGGTAGCCACGACCACCAAACAACTGAACAACCGATTGTGCGGCATCCTGCATATAGTCGGTAATGACAGTCTTAATGGAGTTAGCCGGTAGCGCTTCGCCGGAAAGGTCCTTGGCAACCGAACCGGCCTGGCTGGTGAAGGCACACATTGCCGCACAGGCGGTAGTGTAAGCCTGCAGTTCGGCCAAGCGATCCTGCACCTGGTCGTACCCGACAAGGGGAAAACCACCGACATTGCGAGCACGCGTATGTGCTACGGCCTCATCAAGTAGCCTCCGGAGATAGCCCATTGCCATGCCGGGGAACTGGAGCCTGCTCCGGTGCAGCAGATCCAGCATCATACGCACCCCACCCTGCTTGGCCGAGAGTCTATGATCCTCCGGCACCACGGTGTCGAGCTTACTGCGGCCGTAAGGAATCATGTAGAGACCCAGGCTTGGGTAGTACTCCTCAACCTCAATGCCTCCAAGACTCTTGTCCCAGACAAAGAAGCTGATAGTGCGCTCTAAGTCGCCACGCTCGGTCTCGCCACGTGCGGTGAGCAGCCAGAAATCCGCGTGTCCGGTTAGTCCGCCCCAGTGCTTGGTGCCCTTGAGATGGTAGCCGCCGTCAACGGCCTTAAAACTGCTACGCATGCGCAGGGCATCGGATCCGAACTCCGGTTCGGTAATCATGAGCCCGCCAATAGCCTTGTGATTAATAAAACGTTCAAACACACGTTCTTGCAGCGCCGGTTCAGCGTATTTTGAAACAGGCTGAAGGAAGAGCGCACCATTAATGCCCATTGTGAGCGAAAGCGCCAGTGACTCGTAAGAGCAGGCCTCAAGCATTGAAAGGCTCTCTGCAACGTGCTGCCCACGGCCTCCATACTGTTCGGGAATAAAGACCGAGAGCGGAGTTGGATCAAAGGCCTCGGCAAAGAGCTCGCGCGGCATTCCGCGTTTGGTGGCATGTTCATTCGTGTACATCGTACTGAAGAGCCGTTTGAGCCGCCCCTGGAGATCCGACAAAAAGACGGAAAAAGGTTGTTGGGTGGTCACACTCATGCGTGACTCCCGTTTCTGTATTTATCCATGCTCTAAATATACTTTAGCGTCATACTCAAGTCCACAAAAGCGATCCAGCCATTGCAGATGTCGCACCTGTGCAAGCAGGAGTAGCCCCGTAGCCGCAGAGCCCTCGGTATAAGTATCTTTTACTCATACACAGGAGGACATACCATATGGAATATCGACGTTTAGGAAAATCTGGCCTAAAGGTTTCAGCCTTATCTTTCGGCTCGTGGGTAACATTTGGAAAACAGGTCGATATCGACGCTGCAGCCGATGAAATGAAGGCCGCCCTTGATCATGGCGTCAACTTTTTTGACAATGCCGAGGCCTACGAAAAAGGCAAATCGGAAGTTGTCATGGGTCAGGCCATGAAGAAGCTCGGTCTAGTCCGCAAGGACTATGTCGTCTCAACCAAAATATTCTGGGGCGGAAGCGGCCCCAATGATACAGGACTCTCACGCAAGCATGTGGTAGAAGGTACCCGCGCCGCACTCGAGCGCATGCAGCTTGAGTATGTGGACCTTGTTTTTTGCCACCGCCCCGACTATGAAACACCCATTGAAGAAACCGTTCGTGCTATGAGCCATGTCATTGACCAGGGGTGGGCTATGTACTGGGGAACCAGTGAGTGGAGTGCCGAGCAAATTCGCCAGGCGTGGGAGGTTGCTATGCGCCTGGGACTAAATCCGCCCACCATGGAACAGCCGCAGTACAACATGTTTCACCGCGACCGTGTAGAAGTTGAGTATGCCCCACTTTATGACGACATCGGCCTGGGCACGACCATTTGGAGCCCCTTGGCATCCGGCGTGCTTACTGGCAAGTACGCGCAAGGAATTAAGGAAGGGCGTTTGACCCTGCCCGGGTACGAGTGGTTGCGCGAGATGTACGAGAACGAGGAAGGGCGAGAACGCATTAACAAGGTAGAAAAACTGCGGCCAATAGCCGCCGACCTGGACGCAAGCCTGGCACAACTGGCGCTTGCCTGGACGCTCAAGAACCCCCGGGTAAGTACGGTAATCACCGGCGCTTCCAAAGCCTCACAGGTAGGAGAAAACATGAAGGCACTTGATATCGTGCCCAAGCTCGATGCTGCAATTATGGACCGCATAGAAGAGGTCCTTGGCAACAAGCCGGAGGAGCCCCGCAACTGGCGCTCAATGTAAGACTTGACAGCGACGAAAGTTTGGGTGCATAGGGGCCGACACGCTACCTACCTATGCGCTATGATACCGGCGCGTGGTTAATAAAGCATCATCAGTGATTATGGTGGCCGTGATCTTCGCGCTCACTATAACAGCGTTTGTAGTTCCAATCCTCATTGCAACACCTTACCGCTCGGAAGGTGTACCCCTGCAGGTGGAAAACGGCGTGTTGGATGCCCGTGATTGGCAGTTCGAAGAGAGCGGGCTTTTGGCTGTCAACGGCGACTGGCGTTTTTATCCTGAGCAGCTTCTAACTCCTGAAGCTGTACACTCCTTGGAACAACAGAATGAACCGTTTGAAATGTTACGGATTCCGGCTGAGTTGCCAGCGTCTGACTACCGTGGCGGCACTCTTGCTGCCACGGTTCTCCTACCACCGGAGTTGACAGCCGCAAGCACGACACGTGAATTGCCGGTGCTCAGCCTAAAAATCCGCTATTTCTCCTCGGCAAATGCGGTCTGGATCGACGGCGTTAAGTACGCCGAGACCGGCCACGTCTCCCTTAGCCAAAATGAGTACCAAGCGCGATATGAACCTGCCGAGATCGCCTTTGTTCCCGCGGACGAGGAAGTTGAGCTTGTGATTCAGTTTTCTAACTTCCATCACCGCCGCATCCGGCTCACTGAGATTTTTCTGGGCGCTTCGAACCACGTGCAGCTTTACACACAGAACGCAATTCTCAGGGACGCTATTCTTCTTGGAAGCCTTATTCTGGTGAGTATCTACTACGGTATACTTTTTCTTATACAGCGTAACGAGCCAGCAAATGTTTATCTCTCATTCATCGCGCTCCTCAGTGCCGGACGCTTGAGCGTTGTGGGTGAACGCATACTTGTAAGAATAATTCCGGGGATACCGCCGGAATTGATGATGAAAATAGGGTTCGCTGGCTCACTCCTTCTGCTGCCGTTGCTCGTTCTGTACGTAAAGAACGTGGCGCCGTCTCCTCGGTTGAAGCTACCGGCCAGGCTTGCAAAGTATGCAGTCATATTGGGAGCGGCGGTCCTTGTGCTCACTTCATTACCAATATATGACCTACTTTCCCAATACCTTCAGTTCCCAATCATCCTTGGTGGGATGTACACACTGTATGTCGTACTGCGCGGCCCGTTGCCAGCTACGACACCTCGCAGCGGCCTTTTGGCTGGTGGGGGTGCAGTCCTCTTGCTGGCCGCGATTAACGATACGTTGTGTGAATCGGGTATCATCCACACCCCCGAGTTGTTCTCGGCCGCGATGGTGGTATTTTTAGTGCTCCAGGGAATTCTCCTTGCATGGCGTTTTCACGAGACCTATCTCAAGGTGGAAAATCTCGCAGAAGAAAACTCACTCATGATTTCAGAAATCCGGGGCTTGAACCGCACCCTGGAAGAACGCATTCAGGCGCGCACTCAAGAGTTGGAAAACTCCAACGCCCGCCTTGAACAGCTCACCCGCATAGATCCACTTACCGGCCTTGCAAACCGCCGTGCCGTCGACGAGCGCTACCAGTTAGAAAAGGCGGCGAGTAGACGGGAAGGAACCTCACTCGCGGTTTTGATGCTCGATATCGACGCCTTTAAGCCGTACAACGACAACTACGGTCACCCGGCTGGCGATATCTGCTTGCAGCAAATATCGGCAGTAATTCGTGGCTGCTGCTCACGCGGTACCGACCTGGCTGCACGCTATGGCGGGGAGGAGTTTATTATCTTGCTGGCAAACACTACGACCGAGGGAGCTCTTACACTTGCGGAGAAGATTCGCACCGCGATAGAGGAACTCAGACTACCGCATGAGTACTCACCTACCGCCCCCTATATCACGGTCAGTATTGGAGTTGCTGCCGGTATTCCCGCCGAGGCGCCCGGAATGGAGCTCATTCACGATGCGGATAAAGCGCTCTACATAGCGAAGTCGGCTGGCCGCAACCAAACTCACGCTGGAAAGCCCGACCCCGCCGCTTGACCCCAACCGGCGGGGCCGTTAAGGTTCCGGAATGCATGCTTTACCGACCCGACCCACCGCCCTTGTTTTTGACTTTGACGGCACCATTGCCGATACTCGCGCAATTATCGTGGCCTCATATAGGGAGGCCTTTGCTCGGGTAGGAATTACCTGCCCTACCGACCACGAAATCTCCGCCACCATTGGAATTCCGCTTGCATCTGCCTTCCGGGAGCTAACCGGAGCCGACGATGAGCTTATTGGTCGCGCCGTAGACGCATACCGCGACGTTTTCAAACTCCGAGGCTACGAGGAGGTAGAAGCGTTCCCAGGTATGGTGAATGTCGTGCGTGACTGTCGGGCGGCCGGATTCCGCATGGGAATTGCGTCAAGTCGCAGCAATCAGTCTTTGGGCGGCATGGTCGAACACCTGGGTATTGCAGACTGTTTTGAGGTAGTTGCCTCACGCGAGGACGCTACCCAGGATAAACCGCATCCTGAGCTGTTGCTCTCGGTCGTTTCCCGCCTTGGACTTGAACCACGCCAGGTTCTGATGGTCGGGGATACCACATTTGATATTGAAATGGGCCACGCCGCAGGCTGCCTCACCTGTGCGGTGAGCTGGGGAAATCACGATCAAACGAAACTCGAGTCGGTGCACCCTACCGTCCTCATCGACAACGCAGCCGACTTCGAACCTCTCCTGGGACTTGGCCTGGGTCTACGGAACAACTCTCTGCGATAGCTGCTCGGGGCACCGCACAACATATTGCCCACGGTAGTTCGATGTATTACTATGGATAGACTGTGAAACCTACACGACCTCTGTTGGCAGTCCTTGTATTTACCCTCCTTC
>CAZQIK010000066.1:0-7338 GCA_964593085.1 uncultured Spirochaeta sp. | reverse complement strand
GCTTACTAACAGGGTCATGTTTTGACAAACTTTTTTGGCCCTTGCACCTGCTTTTGACACCAATCCTGACCTGGATAAAGAGACCCACGTGCTCAATATGGATGTTCTCTCAAAATCAACGGTGAGAACACCTTTCAACCAGGGGTTTCGCACCTCCAGACGCTCAGCTGTTGATGGAATGGTGATTCTGGGTAATTGGCTTTAGCCTATTAATCTGTTGTGCTGCGGGGCTGTTCATTGCATGCCAAAGATCCCAGTCCTGTTGCAAACCCAACCAAAAATCTGCGGACATACCCAGCACACGGGCAAGTTCGGTTTGTGTAAGTCCCAGCGGTTTCGACTTCGTAGGCATAACCTTCCTCCTATATAAAACAGATCCCATATTGCTTAAAAATAAATGGCGATGTAAAATTGTAAGCATGAAACGCACGCAAGTACAGGTGCCTGATCCTTTGTATGACCAGGCTCGAAAGGTAGCGGAACTTCGTGATTGGAGTGTCTCGGAGGTGTTCCGTCGGGCTCTTGAGCAGTACGTGGCCGAGGCACGGCTCCACGAGTACGCTCAAGCCTGGGCGCTACCGGAGCCTCGCGCCATGGGTTCTGAGAAGCTGAGTCATGAGCAGTGGCGTGTCCTTAGTGCTGCGGATGAGGAGCGCCTTTATGGCACTCGCGATTGATACCAACATCTTCGTCTATTCCTTGAACTCCGACAGCAATGTACATGAGGCTGCACGTTCCTTCGTGCTTGAAGCTTCTCGCAGAGACGATGTAGTGATCTCGGATCTGGTACTAGTAGAACTCTACCTCCTCATTCGCAACAAGGCGGTTTTCCCCCGTCCGTATAGCGCCGTCGAAGCCGCCGAGGTATGCCGCCGGTTGCGCGAAAACCCGCGTTGGCAAGTCGTTGAGTGCCGACCCATAATGGGTCGCGTCTGGGACGATATAGTCCAGGTCGATTTCCCCCGCCGCCAGCTCATTGATCTCAGGCTTGCGCACACACTTCACGCCGCCGGTGTCCGTAGATTTGCAACCCGCAATACGCGAGACTTCGCCGACCTTGGGTTGTTCGAAGTCTTTGACCCCTTGGCTGGTCTTTGATTCTCCCGGCTGCCAACACAATTGCCGCCGTAGATCCCGGTCAGTATCTTCAGCGGATGCAAGGAATCATCTATCTGCACCGACGGGACTTCCGTCTCAGTGATAATCCATCTTTGACGGACGCTGTAAAGACTGCGCGAGAGCGCGGGGCGTGGCTGCTCATACTTGCTCTGTGGGAACCGAAGGACGATGCAGTAGTACCGGGGCTTGGGCGGCTCCGTCTTGGCAAGCACTACCGCAGGGTCTGGCGCGAGTCCGTCATCGAGCTGGCAGACTCCTACGGCGCGCTGGGTCAGCGTCTGGTGCTTGCTACCGCCCAGCCTGCCGAGTTTGTGGCAACAGTTCAGCAGGAGTTTGCAGGACAGGACACTATTGAGGTAGTGACGACACAGATACCGGGTACGGAAGAGATAGATGAGCTCTCCGAGATTACGCGCCGCACCGGTATGGCCGTCCGGACACCCGGCTCGACAATGCTCATAGATCCTGAAGCCCTTTCTTTTCCCCTTGAGCCCGATTCAATTCCGGCAACCTTTAGCTCCTTTCGCAAGCGTGTTGAACGCGGCGGGCTCCAGGTCTCACCAACTTTACCGGCCCTGGAGCGCTTCCCCGGACCGCCGGCCTGGGTGGAAGGTCTGGCTCAACGTTTCCCGCCGCTAACGGCCTCGCCCCCGCTGGCTCGCTCAGCAGATGGCGCTCCCGTGAACTACATAGACCGCGGGGGCGAGGCCGCTGCACAGGCGCGTCTGCGTGACTTTGTGTGGGATAGCGGCGCCCTGCGCAGCTACAAAGAGACGCGCAACGGCTTGCTGGGAACGCACTTTTCTTCGCGCCTAAGCATGCCCCTGGCTCACGGCACGCTGTCCGCGCGGCAGATTTATGAAGATGTTCAAGCCAATGAGCAGGCCTTAGGAGCGAACGACTCAACCTACTGGCTCATCTTTGAGCTGCTTTGGCGTGACTTCTTTCATGTGCAGGCCTACGCCTGGGGCCAGCGCTTCTTTCACCCGGAGGGCTATGGCCGCCACGCACGTCCACTTGCACCCCGAGGTCTGGCAACCGAATACGCCGACGAGGAGCTCATGCATACATGGAGCGCCGGTGCCACAGGCGACGCGCTCGTGGATGCCGCAATGCGCGAGCTTGCGACAACCGGCTACATCTCTAACCGGGCTCGGCAGAACGCGGCAAGCTACTTGATCTACGACCTCAAACAGCCGTGGTGGCTTGGGGCGGCACTGTTTGAGCACGAGCTGTCGGACTATGACCCGGCCAGCAACTGGGGCAACTGGGCGTATATTGCCGGGGTGGGGGCCGACAGCCGCGGCGGCCGTCATTTCAACACTGCCAAGCAGGCGGAAGACTATGACCCTGGCGGGGAGTACCGCGCCTTCTGGGGGTCTGGAAATGGCTGAGCGCGGGGTGCCGTTGCCTCCAGCCGAGAATTCAACAAGGGTCGCGCCCTCTCCCCAAACTGTCGCGCCCTCCACCCAAAACGCCCCTCCGGGCCCTCTTGTCGTCTGCCCGCCGGGGCCTCTGGTCATCTGGTGGATAAAGCGCGACCTTCGTGTTTCCGACAACGTCGCGCTGGCTGGGGCCGTGGCCGAGGCCGTTTCCCGGCGGTGTTCGGTGCTGCCGCTGTTTCTCTTTGATGCAGCTTTGGTGGCATACCCGGATTTTTCTTGGTTTCATCTAAACGCTCTGTGCCAAGCCCTTGCAGATCTTGCGCTGCGGCTACGTGCCTGCGGGGCGGAACTTGCTGTGCTTGTAGGGGAAATGGACGAGCTGGTGCGCCGCTGGAAGCCCGCAGCGATCTGGGCCCATGAAGAGACAGGACTCAAGGCGAGTTATCAGCGCGACGAGGCGGTTCGCGCTTTGGCTTCCCGCCAAGGCGTGGTGTTCCATGAAGTCCCGCACAACTGTACCATTCGCAGACTTAGATCAAGAGACGAGCGGATTGCGCTGGTGCATGCTCGCCTGCGCGAGGCGGAAATCCCGACCCCGCAGGTCATACCTCAGACACCTGCTCTCAAACAATGGATTACTCGTGCAGACAGCGTGCCAGAAGCCTTGCGGACAGAAGCGGCAGCAGAGCTGTTAGCGCGGGTGAGCACGGCCGTAAATCGCACCCTTGCCGACCCTATTCCTGATCCACGAAACGGGGTACCGCAGATGTATACCCGTAGCGTGCAGACCGTTGAAAGCGCGGCAGCGGGCAGTGAACTATTCTCGGCCGACGACCTTGGAGAGTTTATTCCGCGCGGACCCCACCTGCCGCAACGTGTCGATGAAACAGCGGCCCATACTGTCTTGGACAGCTTCCTGCGCCGGCGCGGGCATGCCTACTCGGGCGGCATGTCAAGTCCGAACTCGGCGCCTTATGCGGCATCGCGTCTCTCGGTGCACCTGGCCTGGGGCACAGTCTCATTGCGCACGGTCTTTCATGCGCATGAGCTGCGTCTATCTGAGCTTAAGGGGCTCCCGGCAGCTACCCAGATTGACGGCGCAGGTGCGGGGCGTTGGCGCAAGAGTTTGACATCAATGCAGCAGCGTCTGTTCTGGCACGATCACTTTGTGCAGCGACTGGAGGACGAGCCAGCGACCGAGTTCGAACCCATTAACCGCGCTTTTGCTGCCCCGGAGCACGACGGGTTTTTTCCGGAGCCAGCGGCCGAGTACGAGCGTCGCCTCACCGCGTGGTTAAGCGGCATGACCGGGTACCCAATGGTAGATGCTTCTATCCGCGCGCTGCGCACGACGGGGTACCTGCCGTTCCGCATGCGGGCAATGATTGTTTCGTTTGCAATCCATGTACTGCGCCTTTCGTGGCGCGACATTCTCTACCCAATGGCAGGGTGGATGGCCGACTACGTCCCGGGTATACACCTGAGCCAGCTGCAGATGCAGGCCGCGCTCACCGGCATCAACACGATCCGGGTGTACAGCCCCGTCAAGCAACTTATGGATCACGACCCAGATGCAATCTTTGCCCGCCGCTGGATACCGGAGTTGGCGCAGCACCCTGCCTCCACGCTCCACGCACTCCCGGCGACACCGGTTACCGGGTACCCTGCCGGGGTAGTGGACTACCGCACCGAAACGGCAATTGCAAAAGGTCACCTCTACAGAATTAAAGGGAGCGCCGCCGGGCGGGAGGAGGCACGGCGGGTGCTAGACCGCCATGGGTCGCGTAAGCGTGGCAGAGCTCGCTCTGGCTAAGCGCACATCCTGTATTTGTCACCCATGCCTGCGGGTGCTATTCTTAAGAGATGTCGATGTTGCGACAGTGCGCACTTGTACTCACTCTTCTTCTCGTAAGCGTGGGCTCCGTTTCGGGGCAGCTCACCGAGCCTAACGTATCCGGGCTACCCGAGATGCCTGATTCATCCGGGGCGGAACAACGCACACCTGCAGATCTAAGCTCGGAAGGACTTGGGGGACTCTACCGCTCGCCGGAGCCATTTTCGGTGAATGAGTACGATGTTGTACAGGCATTGTGGATGCTGCGAAGGGCGCGGCTGCTTATTCAATTGGAGCCAAATGGTGAACGCAGCATTGTCCCTGTCAGGAATGTGGAGGCTGTTACCGCCGTCTACATCGGCACCGATCCCGACGCGCCCGGCCCACAGCACGAGGAACGCTACGACATTATCCTCAATGGCGAGCCGCTTGATTGGGCCAACACCTACATCCGCTACAACAACCGCATGGTCAACCTCCAGGCACTGTTCACCTACCGCAACCAACTGCCGGAGTCTGGGCTTCCACTCTATCTTGAGTGACAGTTGCCCGTGGCGCGCCAGCCCTGTGCCTCCGCCCTATCGCAGATTGACTCCGGCCTAAAGTATCTGGCACTATTGGCACATCTGTTATGAACGGCCGCCGAGACCGCAGTGTGCCCAAGGATCATGATGGGATACCCCAATGCATGGGTGGGAAGGTAAGGAATAGGTGCAGAAGAGAATTGGAACACAAGGCGATGTAGCAACCTGGACACTTTCCGTCTCAGCCGTCGCAGGTCTGGCAGCTCTTGGCGGGCTTTTCAATTTTGCCCTTGGTAGTGTAGTCCACCTACTGCAGCTTCCGGTCTACCTCGACTCGGTCTTCACTATGATTGTTACTATTCACTTGGGACTACCTGCCGGAATACTCACTGCAGTTCTCACGAATACTCTGCTTGCCGCGACCGGGGAGGTGCTGTGGCCCTTTGTGTGCTGTAACATTTTCACGGCAGTTGTGAGCTATGGTTTTCTCCGCTCCGGGGCTCTAAGATCCCTTTCGGGCTATCTCTGGCTTGGTATTGTGGCCGCGCTGGGAAATGGAGTTCTGGGCTCGGTGCTAACTTATTACTTATTTGAAGGTGTGACCGCGGTGCATGGTATAGACCGCTTGGTGCTAAGCATTCTGGCTACTGGTGGCTCAGTCGTGGGGGCCGTCTTCTGGGCTGGGATGTTTACCAACCTGCTCGACAAGACCTTGAGTGCGGTCTTTGCGCATATTCTGGCGCCTTCACTGCCGCGTATTGCTGTCAAGCCCATGCTCGCGCGCAAAGCCCAGCAGTGAGAGCCGGTCATGAATGTTAAGCTTACGGTAGATGTTGGATCTATGGTTCTCCACCGTCTTTGGGCTTAGATACAGCTCATCTGCAATTGTATTTAGTGTAGCTCCCTGCACAAAAAGCAGGAATATCTCCCGCTCGCGCGCTGTGAGCTCGGCAAGTACGGGGGTTGCTGCCTCGGTGCTCCCCCTGTCAGTCTCCCGGCGTGGGGCACCCTGAGAACGCCCCATATCCTTCATAACTTTTTCTAACAGCACCTGATCTAAATAGTAGCCGCCGGTTGCAATGCTGCGAACAGCCTGAAAGAGTTGATTGTAGCCCGAACTCTTAGTCACAAAGCCGCGCACCTCAAGCTGCGCTACCTCTCGCAGAACCTGAAGCTCGGAATGCATAGTCAGGCAAAGGATTCCGATATCCGGATGGTTGCCCTTAATCCAGTCAATGAGGTCGTAACCGTTTTCCTCACCTGGAAAGTTCAGGTCACAGATCGCGATGTCGGGCGGTGCGGCGTCTATCAGCGTGCGGGCCTCTGCCACTGTAGCGGCGCCCTGAACCTCTTTACAGACGAACTCGTTCGCGAGAAAGTCTATAAGGCTGTCACGAAACATTTGATGATCATCGACGAGTAGGACGCTTATCTGTTTTTTCATTTCTTACATACTCTTGTAATAGACTTACGATATCTATACCAAGAGAATACTACGCTTACCGACAATGCTCAAGCTCAACTGGAAACTCAAGTCGTACGATTGTTCCACCTTCCGGCGGGCTAAAGCGGCTGAACTTGGCGCACAGCAGTCCTCCGCGCTCCCGCATGCCTTGGGTGCCAAAGCCATCCTGAGCATTATGAAGCCCCACACCGTTATCTTGTATGGTGAGTTTACAGCGTCCACGTACTGTGTCCGGGCCCTTCAGTTCTACCCGCACGAGCGATGCATCAGCGTGGCGCACAATGTTGGCAAGTGACTCCTGCACAATGCGGTAGAGATGCACCACCGCATCCTCCTCCCAGCTCAGCCGCAGCCGCCGGTCAAGTTCAAACTCAAAGCGCAAGCCCGACCGTGACTCAAAATACCCGCACAGTTCATGAATCATCTCAGCCGGTGTGTCATAGCTCTCAGGCATGGGGCGCATGCGCCGAGCAAGGAAGCGGATTTCATCTATAGCGCGGGTAAGTGATCCCTCTATCATGGATCGCGTAGCTTCATCCTCTACCTTATCCACCGCCATCCGGGCAATGGCCAGCTCCTGCGCGGCACCGTCATGCAGGTCACGGGCTAGTGCACGCCGCTCATCTTCTTGTATCTTGTTGGAGAGAAGCGCAACTCGTTTACGATGTAACTGGTCCGCAGCAACAAACTCCAGTTGTGATGCCTGCCGTAGATACAGCACCAGAAACACTACAGCCAGGAGTGCTCCAAAGAGTCCTATACTGTTATAGGCGCGGCTGCGTTGCATCTCAATCTCGGAAATTCGCTCCAGCAGGGCCCCAAAGCGCAGATCAAGTTCTTGCACCGTTCCAGTCCAGTGCGCAAACTGCGCGGGCGACCACCCATCGTCATTCGGCCGCGGCGCGACGGTGTGGAGTACCCGAACCGTAGTTTCAATCTCGTCAAGTTCGGTCTGCATAGGCGCGGCTGCGTTGCATCTCAATCTCGGAAATTCGCTCCAGCAGGGCCCCA
>CAZQIK010000065.1:0-7375 GCA_964593085.1 uncultured Spirochaeta sp. | reverse complement strand
TGGTCGCAAGTTCGTCTTCGTTATTGTTGTCGGCCTTATGGTTGTGCCACTGCAAATGTCGCTTATCCCTGTTCTTCGGGTCTATACCGATCTACGGTTGACCGGGACTTACCTAGGAATGTGGTTGGCACACACCGGTTTTGGTCTTCCGCTCGCAACGTATTTGCTGTACGGGTACATAGCTTCCATTCCAAAAGAAATCTTGGAATCTGCCCATGCGGACGGGGCAACACCCATGCTCACTTTTACGCGGCTTATTCTGCCTTTGTCGGTGCCAGCGGTAGCGTCGTTTGCAATTTTTCAATTTCTCTGGGTCTGGAACGACCTGTTGGTAGCGTTGGTGTTCCTTGGAACACGGTCTTCAAATGTCATTGTTACAACACGGTTAGCCGAGTTGGTGGGTTCGCGTGGACAAGACTGGCACGTTCTTACGTCGGGGGCCTTTCTGACAATTGTTGTTCCACTTTTCGTGTTCCTCTCGCTCCAGCGATTCTTTGTGCGCGGCATGATGGCCGGTTCCGTTAAGGGATAAGCACGTAGCGGTAGCACTGCACCACAGGGTGCCATAGGCGCTGCGGCAACTTGCCAAAGCGCCTATGGGTTGCCTCGCACTGCCGAACAACAAGGGACAACAACATGAAACACAGGCGAGTTTCGGCTCAAGATGTCGCCAAACAAGCTGGCGTTTCTCGGACTACGGTGTCATTCGTGCTCAATAATAGCCCCGGTAAAAGCATAACTGAGGAAACCAGACGGCGTGTCCTCGTTGCGGCCGATGAGCTGGGTTACATGCCGAATCAAGATGCGCGACGGCTCGCCCTGGTCCGTTCGAGTGCAATTGGGGTGTTTATTACCCATTCTCAGTATGTGTACAGCGACGTATTCATTAGTCGGGTTATTGAGGGAATGGCTCAGGCCGTTAATCGAAACCGCGTACAGCTGGTCATACAGCCGCTTCGGTTTGAAGAGCACGAATATCTACGCTTGGTAGAAGAGTCTGGAGTCCAGGGGGTTATCCTCATAAATACCCGGGAGCTGGATCCTGGGGTGGCTGAGCTGACTCGGCATGGTGTCCCAGCGGTCTCGGTTGACTATATGCAGGACGCACAGGTCGACCAAGTCTACGTTGATAACCGTGGAGCGGCTTGCGAGGTTGTTAAGTTGGTACTTGAATGGGGGCATCGTGATGTCGCTATGATCACACATGCGCCCCTGGAGTTCTCCGCGTCCCGTAGGCGCTTTGAAGGATATTGTGATGCACTTTCCGCCTATGGTTTGAGCGTTAATCAGTCCTGGATTCGGTACGGCAGTTTTTCCGAGGATAGCGGATACACGGCAATGAGCGAGCTGTTGCAGAACGAGCCGCGGCCGACGGCAGTGTTTGCCGGAAACGACATGATTGCGTATGGTGCGCTTATGGCGGCGCGGAACAATGGGCTGTTGGTCCCGGAGGACATTTCGGTCGTCGGCTTTGACGACGACTATCTTTCACGGTACACCAATCCCCCGCTAACCACTATCGCGCTGCCTGCATCTGGGCTTGGGTCCGAAGCGGTTAACCTCCTACTCCGCCGCATTCAGGCGGACCAGGCAACCGAGGTTGGAGAGAAGAGCTTTACCCCGCAACGCATCGTGTTGCCGACGCACATCTCCATTCGTGGGAGCTGTCGTCGCATATCTGACAGCCCACCCGAAAAATAAGCAAAAAATACTCTTTCAAAGAATCAGCGGAACAAAAAAGCCTGTAGTAAAGTGTAGATGAACACTCGAATAGGCTGTTGGTCTCTCGTGTTGTGCGTGATTGTGAGTTTCGCAGCGGTGGCGGACGCTCCACTGCCGGGTGGGGGGCTGCCAGGTGGCCAGCAATTGGGCCTGCTCAGCGGGACACGAATAGAGATTGGTGCCCGTACCTATGATTTTGAGACTCAACTCATGCGTATTCTTGCGGATCTGGACGGCGGAGCCAGCCTGTACGCGCGCATTGCAGATGAAGAAGGTGTCTACCCAATTGTTGGAATATCCTCGCAGAACCTGCTAGCCGGGCCAATCCTGCTTAACGGACTCCACCGTGCCGTGCGTTCCCCCACCGGGCATGGACCCGGTTCCTCTGCATGGTCTGAGACAACTAAGCTACGGCCGGACTTTTCGTTTGAACCTTCAAGCCGCCGCGGTCTCGAACTCAGCTACCAAAGCGCAAGTAGCGCCCCGGGGTTTGGTACTCGTTTTAGCATCTATAGCTTAGAAGAGAGGACGGTAGTTCCGGGAGCCGGAGTGTCTGTGAGTCATAGCTCAGACCCGTATACGTTTGAGGCGCTCAGCGGAGTTACCCGCCCGGAACGACGCTCAACGCCCGACGACTGGTTTCTTAGCCGACAAGATTTCCCAGGAGAACATCTTGCACACTCTGCGGTCAGCGCTGGCCTTAAAGCGGCCGTGCTCGATGCACAGGCGGCAGGTGGGGTCAGTTACGGGCCTCTGGTGCGTCCCGGTGGCTGGGGGCGGGGATTAGTCAGCCTTCGGGGACAGACAGCCCTCCTGCAGCTGCTGGGTGCGGTGAGCAATCCAGACTACCGAGCGCCTGATGGCCGGAGAGAAACACTAAGGCGTTATACCGATGTATCACTTCGCATACCGGGTGAAGGGGTGTTCACAGTATTTGGTGGAGTTGCCTCGCGCTTTGGGCAGGCGCCGTTTTCGGTGCATGAGGCAGCAACGCACCAAAGAGAGTTTCGCTTTGGCTTTGATTTTGCGGGAGCGCGAGTACGGCTTGGACTCACTGTCACCGTGGAGAATGAACGCGGTGCGGACAATGAACGAGCTCGCAACGAGAGCGTTCGCACGCGGATTCAATCCGGAGCTTTCACCGGTGACGGACTGCGCGGGACAGCCGAATACCGCTTAGTGAGACGGTACACGGCCGACGCTGCGGAGCCGGAGTATTTGACGGTGAGTCAAGTTGGGTTGCAGTACAGGGTGCAGGCGCTGCGAATTGAGTTAAACGCTAGTCATGAAATAGACCTGGTCAATAGGTTTTCTGTACGCGGCGCATCATATGTTTCGCATGGCGACTGGGCTTTCAGTGTTCTTCTTTCAAACGCCCTCAGCCCCAGTGATGAGTCAAATATCGCGCAAGAATGGAGTACGCGGCTTGAAGTTCGGCGTATCTTTCACAGTCGGTAGGCGCCTCTTGCCAGCCCTTGGGTCTTTGGTAGCCACTTTGGCTTACTCTACCGGCTCAGACTACCTCGTGGCGGCCGTTCCAGTCACCGACGTACAGAACCTCTCGTTCAAGCTCAAGCCCGAGCCGCTTGTGCACAGTGTCGCGTACACTCTCAATAAGGGTTCGGATGTCCTCGGCGGTAGCAGTCCCGGTGTTAATGATGATGTTTGCGTGCTCGGGCGATATCTGGGCGCCTCCGACACGCAGCCCCCGCAGACCGAGGCTGTCTATGAGCTTACCGCTTGGCGCTCCATAGTCATGATTGTTTTTGAAGACTGAACCGGCCGAAGGAGCTCGAAAATGCCCCTTCGCTTCTCGGTCTGCGTAATACTCCTGCATGCGGCTACGGAGAACGTCTGAATCGGTTGGGAGTAGGCGGAAAGCTGCCTGAATCATAACGCAGGCGCGGTGCTGAAATGGCGACCTTTTGTATGCAAAGTCATGTTCCTGAGCGAAATACGTGTGCGTTTCGCCTTTTTCGTCAAAATAATCAACCGAGACCAGGCTGTCGGATAGCGACCCACCGTAACACCGGGCGTTCATCCAAATGGCTCCCCCCACGGATCCGGGCATAGAGTACATAAACTCAAGACCGCCGAGGCCATACTCGGCGGCAATCTCTGTCGCCCGGCTCATTGACATACCTGTACCGAAAGTCAAGAGTTCCTCTTCCTTGGTCACCGCCTCGAATCGGGCTGTGGAAATGACTAAGGCGGGTACACCCTTGTCGGACACCAGGATATTGGCGCCTCCGCCAAGAACGAAGTACGGAATACTCTCTGATAGTGCTGTCTGTAGCAAAAGCTGCATTTCCGTCACGTTAGATGGCTCTGCATAGACCACGGCCGGGCCACCCACCTTGAACGTGGTAAGCGGTGCGAGTGGGTAGTCAAATTGAATTGGGCTCTCAATATTGATTCTTTGAAAGATTTCTCTTAGCCTATTCACCACCCCATGATACCGGATAAGTTCGGTGTGGGCCAAGCGCTTAAGCGGTTTTTCCGGCACACATCAGTCCGCAAGGAGTCATCATATGGACATTCGCCTCTACAACACCTTAGGACGCGAGCTGCAGGTATTTGAGCCGCTACAGGCGGGAACTGCGCGCATGTATGCATGCGGGCCAACCGTGTATAACTACGCACATATTGGTAATCTTCGCACCTATGTATTTGAGGATCTTCTGCGGCGAACTTTTATCTATTTTGGTTACGCAATTGAGCACGTGATGAATGTGACCGACGTGGGCCACTTGACTGACGACGGCGATGAAGGCGAGGACAAAATGATCAAGAGCGCTCGCGAGCAGAGCAAGTCCGTCTGGGACATTGCCGAGTTCTTTGCCGAAGCCTTCTTTCGTGATCTGGCCAAGCTCAATGTAGAGTCACCAGAGGTGGTCTGTAAGGCAACAGACCATATCACCGACATGATCGACCTCATTCGACGTCTTGAAGAGCGCGGTTACACCTATTTAGCTGGAGGAAATCTCTATTTTGATGTTGGAAAGTTTGAGAGGTATGGTGAACTAGCATTGCTTGACCGGGCAAAGCTTCAGGCCGGGGCTCGCGTCGAGGTAGATGTGAACAAACGCAATCCCCAAGACTTTGTCTTATGGTTTACCAACTCAAAGTTTGACCAGCAGGCAATGCTCTGGGACTCACCGTGGGGCAAAGGCTATCCGGGCTGGCACATAGAGTGTAGTGCAATGAGCATGCGCTATCTCGGAGATCAGTTCGATATTCATCTTGGTGGCGTCGACCATATTCCGGTACATCACACCAACGAAATTGCGCAGTCCGAGGCGGCAACGGGCAAGCCGTGGGTCCGGTACTGGATACATGGTGAGTTCTTGGTCATGACCGGAGGCAAGATGTCGAAGTCGGCCGGAGGCTTTATTACGCTCGAGAGTCTTGAAGAGATGGGGTATCACCCGCTTGATTTCCGGTATTTCTGTCTGGGTGGCCATTATCGTACGCAGTTGCAGTTCACCGAGGACTCCCTAAACGCGGCTCGAGCTGCTCGTCGTAAAGTGTTGGATCGAGTTGGACGGCTCCGGAGCGAGGTGGCCGCACACGGGAACGCCTCCGGCGTGAATGAGCTTGGAGATAGCGCTCAGGCGTATATGCAGGCATTTGAGGCGGCGGTAGCGGAGGATCTTAATATTCCTAAGGCGCTTGCCGAGCTGTGGCAGAGCCTGAAGGACGACTCGGTTGCGGCGCAAGAGCGACTTGAGATTGCGCGGCGTATGGACCGCATACTTGCTATAGGTGTTACCGAAGCCGCAGAGGGTGTGAATGATGCCGAGATTCCTCAGGAGGATTCTGGCGAGATAGAAGGGCTCATTACTGAGCGAAACGAGGCCCGGAAATCGAAAAACTTTGCCCGCGCGGACGAAATTCGCGACTATCTAAAGGAAAAGGGCGTGGTACTCGAGGATGGACCTGACGGCACGCGTTGGAAACGTGGGTAAGTGGTCCGCGCAGCTGTAACCTCCGCTTACAAGTGTTGTTTCTAGTATGAGTCGGAAAGGATATACACCAGAACAATTCCGACACGTATATGACGATGTCTTTCCGGTTATAGTGCGCATCGTGTATCGGATTTGCGGCAGTGAGGAGGTTGCTGAGGAGCTATGCCACGAGGCTTTTATCAAATATATCGACAACGCGCATCGCATTCCCGACGCGCAACAGGCGCGGTACTGGCTTATTCGTGTTGCCAAAAACCTTGCACTTAATTACAAGAAGCGCAAAGGTCGTGAAGCGCGAGCCTTTCAAAAAGTCTTACAACAAAGCCCTACATTTCACCAAGAGACCGGAGAGCGCAGCTATCTTAGGCAAGAAACCGCCGGGCGCGTCTCTGCGGCGCTTGACCAACTACCGGAAAAACTTCGTGAAGTACTGGTGATGAAAGAGTTTGGAGACTTGAGTTATCGCGAAATTGCGGATGTACTCAAGATAACCGAGAGCAACGCAAAGGTGCGCGTTCACCGAGCACGAGAAAAGCTCGCGCTCATTCTTGAGGAAGAGAATCCACATGCTGAGTAAAGATTACGATTCAGTTCCACAAAACAGCAATTCCGTGCCACAAGACAGCGGCAGTGGCTCTGAAGCTTCGCGCTCACTTGAGACTTTTCTACAGTCTGAGTCTATACCTGACTTTAGCGCGGCCGCCGAGCGCGTATGGCACCGGTTAGAGCTGAGAGGGTTCGAACCTTTGCGGTCCAAAGGACGAGTATTCAGTTCCGAGCGTGTGCTTGCCGTGTATAGCGGTCGAGGTCAGGGAATAGCTGCAGTTGCGGTTCTGGCGGTGGTCCTTGGTGCTACGCTAATGATGATGCATGGTACGAGCGGCTTTTCACGTGTCATGTATACCGGCACAGCGGGCGATCAAGAAGAGGTGTATGCAGCAGCGGCACTTTCTGTTGACGACATTTTGCGGCTTCTTGCCGACGGTCGTGAGGTGCCACCCGTGACTATACAGATACCACATTCAGGGCCATTTCAAATGCGTGGAGGCCCGGCAATTCGGGCTGGTGCGGAGGGGATTTTGGTGCCTGAGCGATCCATAGAATCCGGGACTATCCAGGACTTTAATTAATGTCAAAGTACGTAAGCGCCCTACTGTGCAGCTTGCTGACAGTGATGTTGTTCGTACCTAGCAATCTAGGGGCTCAAGCACTTGAACAGGAAGAAATTGAGACGCTCCTTGAAGATCTTAAGCGACATGCGCTAACGCTCAACATTGAGGCAAGAATCCGCGGGGCAGAAGATGCAACCGTCTGGAACATGGAACTCTCACGTGTTACAATCTCCGGCAAGGCGGTCCGGGTGAGACTCGACGGCGAGAATATCGTTGTTGAGGCAGTTTTTACACCGTATCGCGCCAGGGGTGATAACTTACTCCTGCTGGCAGAGGGAACCACCTGGATTGATAATGGACAGACCACGAAAGAGGCCACAACCTTTCGGAGTTTGCCGATTCGACTAGGTGAGTCGGTCTTTTTTTATCCGCTTGGCGACGAGCCGTTGCATGTGGATATTGAGACCGAACAAGGCGTATTAGATCTCGAGCTTGAGATTCAAGTCGTTCCCTACAGCGAACACACCAACAACCAATAGAGATGGCTTCACCGAATGCTACCATTACTCGACT
>CAZQIK010000064.1:0-7391 GCA_964593085.1 uncultured Spirochaeta sp. | reverse complement strand
GTAACCGAACATCTCGCTTAGCGGAACCTCAGCCTCGACGCGGGAAAATGCGCCGTCTTCAGAAGAGGCAAGGATGAGACCCCGGCGTTGGTTTACGCTTGCAAAAATATTGCCTTGAAACTCTGTGGGCCCCTCAACGGCAACCTTCATTATCGGCTCAAGGATTTTCGGCTTAGCCTTGTCATATACCGACCTGAATGCTGCAAGGGAGGCTTGCTGGAACGCCATGTCGGAAGAGTCTACCGGGTGAGTGCTACCGTCATTAATGGTTACACGCACTCCAATAATCGGGAAACCAACCTGAGTACCATTGCGTAAAGCCATTCGAAAGCCTTTATCACAAGATGGAATGTATTCTTTTGGAATTACTCCGCCCTTTATCGCGTCAACAAACTCATAGTCGCCTTCCTCAAGCGGTTCAATGAAGCCCGCTACCCGTCCAAACTGACCGGATCCACCGGTTTGTTTCTTGTGCGTATAGTCAAACTCGACCATGGAGCTAATTGCTTCGCGGTACGCAACCTGGGGCATGCCTGTCTCAACCTCAGCATTATACTCGCGCTTCATGCGCTCGACGTACACTTCAATGTGCAACTCGCCCATACCCTGAATAATAGTCTGATTTGACTCGGGGTCAACATAGGTTCGGAATGTCGGATCTTCTTTGGTGAACCGGTTAAGCGCCTTTCCCATATTGTCAGCGGCCTTTTTATCAACTGGCTCAATTGCCAGTGAGATTACCGGCTCGGGAACATACATTGACGTCATGGAAAGGTTAAGCCCCGCCTTACAGAATGTATCACCAGAGGCGCAGTCAACCCCAAATACAGCCACAATGTCACCGGCAGGTGCCTCGGAAATATCGTCCATGTGGCTAGCGTGCATTCGGATGAGCCGCCCTACCTTGAACCGTTTTTTTGAGCGAACATTGAAGAGTTCAGTGCCTTTGCGAATGGAGCCTTGATATACACGTACATAGGTTAACTGCCCGTACTTCCCCTCTTCCAGCTTGAAAGCCAGCGCTACGGTAGGGGCCTCGGAATCTGCAGTGAGTCTAACCGGTGCCTCGTCCTTGTCCAGATCAAGCGCTTCATTTTCAACCTCGGTTGGGTTAGGCAGATAGCGCACAACCGAGTCAAGCAAAGTTTGCACACCCTTGTTCTTGTAAGCCGATCCTATAAATACCGGACATAACTGCCGGCGCAAGACACCATTACGAATGGCTTCGTGAATAAGCTGTTCCTCGACTTCACCGTCAAGGAATGCCTCGGCTAGTTCATCCGAGAACATACTTGCTGCATCAATAATCTCTTCATGTCGACGCTCGGCCTCTTCCAAGTATTCGGCAGGAATCTCGGAAGCACGTCGCACTTCACCGGCGTCGCCTTCGTAGAACCAGGCCTTCATACCGACGAGGTCAATAATGCCCTCAAATTTATCTTCGAGCCCGATGGGAAGCTGCATCATAACCGCATTATGTCCAAGCTTTTGCTCAAGCTGATCACGAACCTTTATCGGATTGGCGCCGGTACGGTCGCACTTGTTGATAAATGCAACGAAGGGAACTTTGTATCGCGCCAGCTGTCGGTCTACCGTAATGGATTGTGACTGCACGCCACCAACCGAGCATAAGACCAGAACCGCACCATCAAGCACGCGTAGACTGCGTTCAACCTCAATGGTGAAGTCAACGTGTCCTGGTGTGTCGATAATATTAATAGGGTGACCGTCCCAGGTTACATTTGTTGCAGCCGAAGCAATTGTTATGCCTCGTTCGCGTTCAAGTTCCATGGAGTCCATGGTAGCTCCCACGCCGTCCTTTCCGCGAACCTCATGGATCGCGTGAATCTTTTCACAGTAATACAAAATTCGCTCTGTCAGGGTTGTCTTTCCTGAGTCAATGTGAGCACTGATGCCGATGTTTCGCATCTTGGATATATCTACACCCATACCATTCTTTCCTTTGTTTCGTTCTACCTGTGGTGGAGTGGCACCACTATACGTGGTATACCGAGCTTGTGCAACAGGGATGTCTTAGATGCTACGGTTGCTACGTCGTCGCGTTTGTCCACTGCGTGATGTTACACTGACGACGCTATTCGAACTCGTTGAAGTAGAGACTATATATGAGAAAGATTTCCTTGCTTGAGACCGAAAACCCCTCGGACTCCAGGCGACTCTTCATGTCATCCTGGTTCAGGCCGGGGACTTCTAGCTTGAGTTCAATGAGGCGACTCACGGCACCGGAGTCAGGGAAGCGCAGGGAACCAAAAAAGCTGCGATTCTCGAACACTAATACTGCGTTCCGAATCCTTTCACGCTCTATGATCGAGGCTTCAAGCTCTGCCCTGGTCGCGGCGAGTTCCTGTTCCAGCTCTTGCATCCGCGACAACATGAACTCCGGGTTCTGACTTTGGAGAAACTGTTCGGGGTTTCTCGCTGCGCCTACCAGTCTGTCAAGCAAGAGTTCCTCGGTAACGAACTGACCGCGCAGCCGCAAAAACAGCCCACGTACCAGCATTCGGAAGTCATATTCAAGAAAATCAACAAAATAGAACTGCACGCCAGCAGGCGTCAGCTCCCCCAGATCTATTCCCTCATAGGAAAACTCTCGGGGTTTAACTTGAACACTGGTTCTACGCTCACCAACTACGATCCGCAGCTCATCAATTTCCATGGAGTCGAAGCCGTACACAAGCTCGATGACCTGCTCAACAATCGCAATCTCAGCTTCGCCGACTACCGTATCGGCCCCAAAAATGAACTCACGTCCACGCTCATCACGCAGCTTCGTGAGACGAAGCCCATCCTCGGTGTGTTCACCTAAGACAGTTAATCCGTAATCTTCGAACTCAACTGCGCCAAGCGAGGTAAAAGCCGTCAATAACACAATCAAAACCGCTGTGGCTTTTCTTATTCCTCTCACTCTTCTCACTCCCTACTGCAGCTGTAGCAGTACGCGATCAAAGGGCCGGAGCCCCTTGGCTTCGTACAGTTCCACAACTCGTGCCCGAGCCGGACTACCTTCACCAATAAACTCAATTACCGCAAGCAACTCGTCGTCACGGCGAAAAACATACCCTTGGCCGCCAATCTCCAGCTCATGTAGCCTATCCATAAAGACATAAACTTCGTCCTGATCGCGGGCATCAATGATGTAGCCGTTCTCGCGATTGTCTGAGGTAAGCGACTCCATAGCAACCAAAAAGCGCTCCGTTTCCTCGCCAAATCGTTTCCTTTGTGCCGCAAGGTCAGCGCGAAAGCGTGAGCGCGTGACGGCAAACTCTTGTTCTTGCTCTGCAATTTGCTCGTCGCGCCTCGTTACAGCGTCAGCAAACCCCTGGCGCAGAGTTTCGTAACGCCCTATAACAGTAACCGCACGACTCTCGATTCCTTCAAGAATATCCGGCACGCTATTTCTATACGGAACACCCCGTAAAGCGCCAATAAGCACGCGGAACTCACGTATATCCTGTAACGTGTCCAAGAACTCAGCCTCGCTTAAAATACCTTCGTCCGCAAGGATGTTCGAGTATTCCGGCGTTGATATATCGCCAAAAGACATGTCGGAGTTTTCTTGCAGCAAAACCTCCGCGACCTCACCTTCCTCAAACTGTGGGTTATACCGCCGTATAAGCGCGTTTATCTCACGCTGACGTGCTTCACGCATGCCTTCTTCGAGATTAGTGGCATAATTCTCAAGCTCTGCAATTTGCTGTTGGTGTTCCACCATGAGCTGTTCAATTTGTTGCTCATACTCAGTTGCCTGTTCTTCCATTTCCAACTCAAAAAGACGCCGCTGGCTATCTAACTGCGCCTCGCGCTCTTCAGCCTGTTCAACCTGCCGTGCGTCGTACTGCGCCATTTGGGTGGTGAGAGCTTCTATCTCAAGATTAAGCTCATCGAGCTCTTCAGCGTACATAGCTTCGACTTCTTCAATCTGGCTCTCTTCGCGGGCTCGAATCTGAGCAGCCTGCTGTGAGCGCTGTTGCTCCGTTAGATCTCGATTCGCCAGAAGATCTATATCACGCTGAACACGGGCACTAACCTGCGCAACCTCACGATCACGCCGACGAATAAGCTCAACACGTTGGCGTTGGGCCGAGTCCATCTCGGCATCAAGCCGTCGAGCCGAGTCCAGTAGTTCGCGAAGATCAACATCGGCAAACTCGTCTATACCCACCGTTATGTCGGAGGTTTGTGCCTCGGTATACCAGGTTATTGCCACTGCCGATAACGCAAAGAACAGCACCAGAACACCAACAACCGCAGGTACTAAAATGGTTCTGTTCTTCTTCGTCTTGGCAAACTCGGTGCCTAAATCATACTGACTTTGACGACGCCGAAAGTCTTCAATGATTTCTTGCAAAAAAAGCATTTTGCTTTTTTCAACGAGGTGTTTTACTTCTCTTTCATTGTCCATATGCCGTTCCAGTCCTCAGGTACGTGTGCACCTTTCATGCGTTCTACAAACACCTCACTTGTCCCAAGACCACAGCGTTTCATTGCCGCCAACCCTGTTTTCCAGTCGCCTTGGTAATAGGCTTCGCGGCCGGTATTAAAGCGCTCGATATCTTCCAGCAAGCTTTCGGTAAGGTTTTCACGCTTAATTGGCCAATACACCCGTTTACCTTGTGTCTTACCCTTCACCTGAACTTGGTCGAGTTCCACAAACTCGTAATCGTCTGCGGAGGAGTACAGCACCTCGGCTTTGACATACTCCGAGCAGATAATAGGAACTCGGTATACACGAGTAAGACCCTCAAGTCGTGCCGAGGAGTTTACGTTATCACCAATAACGGTATTCACCATGCGTTCATACGAACCTATGTTCCCGTAAAAAACCTCCCCACCGTCGAGGCCCACGCCAACCTCTATGAGAACCGCCTGATAAATGGCTTCTTCGGTTTCGGTCATGGATCCCCGCTGCTCAAGGATGCTCTCTCTTCTCTTGTGCATCTCTTTGCGGAGATTTGCCGCGACATCCTGAATTAAGTAGGCCGAGCGGAGCGCCTGCAGAGATTTATTGTCGCCGTCCTCGTCAATAGTACCGAATATGGCGAGGAGGGCATCCCCAATGATAGATCCGACATCACCATTGTTCTCATGTATATTACGAATAGCCTTGTCATAATGCAGGTTTAACAGCCTGATAATATCTGTACCAAGCGTCTCGGTCATGAATGTGAAACTCTTGATATCGGTGAAAAGAATTGTCAGCTGTTTTTTTGTGCCTTCCAGACGGATCTCGCGCTCTTTGTATGCGCGTGCGGCAACATCGCGAGCTACGAACTTCTTAAATATATTCATGAGGTTGTCAATTGTGCTGGCCAGCGAGTTGAAGGCAACCCCCAAATAGGCGACGTCGTCGTTTGGAGCGCCGGACATATCGAGAAGATCTATTGCCTGATTGTTCTGCATTCTCATGATCGAGGCAGTTATGACCCCAACAAAACGCAAGATGTACCGTAGCAAGAAGATTCCAACGGCAACGCAGACAAAGGTTATCAGCAAAATTATGAGTGAAACTTCCATGAAGATGCGAGTTGAATCGGCGTAGAACTCTCCAAGTTCCTCACCACGCAGCAGAAATGCATCCCACCGACTATGATACTTGTAGACGCCGAAGTAGCTATCTCCATACAGGGTAAAATTGAGCGTACCTTCCTCAACTCCCTCGGCCATACGACTGCGAATAAGCTCCAGCGCGGTATCATCTGGGAACTCCGCCAGACGTTCCTCGTTTGTTGCATGAAACAACACCTCACCGTCTGCTGTCACGCCCAGCGCGGTAGATCGCTCGCCGCGGAAAGTTCGCTCGGCGGAGGCTTCAATGTTGTTGGTGGCTTCTTCTACATCGTTAGTGAAGCGGTAGATTTCGTGTTGGCTACCCGCAAAAACATGAAGTTCTCGCAGGTCTTTAATGAGAAGCTCATTCAGCAAGCTGATTTGTTCACCCCTATTTAACATCAGGTTGATGTAGTTCGAGGTAAAGTTAGATATGAGCAGAAGAACTGTAAAAATGAGAACAATTTTGACGGTGAGCGGCACCACGCGCGTGCCGGCAACTTTTGTTCCTAGTACTTTGTCGACAAATTGCGGCATGGCATTTCCCTTTTTACTCAGCCAAGAAAACTAAGCAATGAAAAAAAATCATACTAGAATATCAAAGCAATTACAATGCACAATAATAAACCGGTTTCCATATCTTGCAGGGTTATGTAGACAACATCACTTCATCGCTTTCGAGTGTTCGTTTGCGAATGTCGTGAAATTTATCCACCAGTTTCTCAACAGTGAGGGCCTCTTTTTCCGCGCCCGCGATATCAAGTATGATCTCTCCCTTGTCCATCATTAAGAGACGGTTCCCGTACTGAATGGCGTGATTCATGTTGTGGGTGATCATCATCGTAGTAAGCCCGTAGTCGTTAATGAAACGCATAGTAAGTTCAAGGACAATCTTAGCATTGCGCGGATCAAGTGCTGCCGTGTGCTCATCCAGGAGAATAAGCTCCGGACGCGAAATTACCATAGTCAGCAGCGTGAGTGCTTGGCGCTGGCCGCCAGATAACAGCCCGACATTGTCTTTGAGACGATCTTCAAGGCCCATTTCAAGGCTGGTGAGTTTTTCACGGAAAAATTCGCGCATCTTATTGTTAAGACTTATCCGCAATCCTTTTCGACCTTTGCGATGAGTAATCATCATGTTATCTTCCAGGGTCATGGTCGAGGCTGTGCCAAGCAGCGGATCCTGAAAAATTCGCCCGATATACCGTGCTCTTTTAAACTCTTGTTCTTTGGACACATCGCGACCGTTAATGAATACCTGCCCCTCGGTCGGCAGCATATTGCCGGATATAAGGTTAAAAAGAGTAGTTTTGCCAGCCCCGTTGCTTCCAATAATGGTGATGAAGTCGCCCTCGTTTACCACCAGGTTCACGTTTCTAATGGCCGCATTCTCATTCACCGTGCCTGGACTAAAAACCTTACTTATGTTCACCATCTTAATCATGCCGACCCCCTGGTTGCAGCCGCTTCCTTGGCATCCGGAGCTGTGCTTACGGCACCCTGCTTTGGGTCACCTTCGTTAAGGGGCGCAGCACCTGCTCCGCTCCACTTCCGCTCGCCGCGCAGCTGGGTCACAATCAGCGATGCAACAATCAAAAGGCCTGTTATGAGCCGCAGATCACTTGGAGTAAGATTGATGTAGTAGCCATAATATCGGCCCAGATACATAAGACCTCTGTACAAAATAGAACCAAGAAGCACTCGGAGGGTCAGTATTGCAATTTTGTTGGAACGGAGAATGAACTCACCCATCATAACCGAAGCAAGGCCAGCAACAATAATCCCCTGTCCAAGATTAACATCGGCAAAGCCTTGAAACTGAG
>CAZQIK010000063.1:0-7410 GCA_964593085.1 uncultured Spirochaeta sp. | reverse complement strand
CTCCTTCACCTCAGAACGAGTCCGAGCTGATTCGTTCAAGCCCACTATACTCGGCAACAAACTGCAGCTCCCGCCCGGTCTCGAACCGCACCAGAACCATCTCTTGAGTTCCGCTCCACCATACTTTTGCCACCATGCCTGAACCGTACTCATCATGATACACTGCGGAAGCTGCTGGGAAGCGAGCTTCTGCCTCCGAACCACGCTGCAGACCACGTTCCTCGGCGCGATACGCGTCCGCGCCTCGATACGCCGCGCGCTCCACATGACTGCGGCGTTCACCAAAACGCCCGCGAGCTTGGCGAAGGTGTTGCTCATCTACATCGACAAGATCTTCCGGAATTTCCTGCAAGAAACGAGAAGGGTACAGATCCAGAGTCCTACCATTCACCATGCGGCTACGACAGCTAGTAAAAAGGACTTCGTTACGCGCGCGAGTAACCGCTACGTAAAACAAACGGCGCTCTTCTTCGAGCTCCTCTTGGTCGTCGTCACTGCGCGGGAACAGCCCGTCCTCCAGCCCGGTGATAATGACCCGGTCAAACTCAAGGCCCTTGGTATTATGCATAGTGATGAGAGTCACAGCGTCGCGAGTGTCACTCTCGGCTTCCTGCTCACGACCAGAATCCAGCTCCAAGTTCTCAAGCAACTCAACCAAGCCCTCCGGCGTTGCTGGGTACATCGATGCGGCATTGAGAAACTCTTCAAGATTTTCACGCTTGCCAAGGCCAGTATCCTCGTCCTGATCAACATGGTACTTTACCAACCCAAAGCGTTCAAACACCTGTGCCACAAACTCGTTGAGCAAGCCGCCACCCAGACTCGCTCCCAGCTCGCGGTAGGCTTGAACAAAGTTCCGGGCTGCCGCACCGGCCTTGCGTGATAGACCGGAGGCAGCGGACTCGGTTGCGGTGACAAGATTGTAGCCATGTTCGGTCACTCCGTCTTCTAATGCGGCAAAAATACGGTCTACCGACACGGCACCGATACCCCGACTGGGTTTGTTTATGATGCGGCGGAAGGCAACCTCGTCTGCCGGATTAGCAAACAGCTTCAGATAGGCAATTGCATCCTTAATTTCCTCACGATCATAAAAGCGAAGGCTCCCGACAATGCGGTACGCAATACCAGCGCGGGCAAAGGTTGTCTCAAATACGCGAGACTGGGCGTTGGTCCGGTACAGGATGGCGGTCCCGGCGGCCTCATGAGGATCACGTGTGAGTAAGGTGCGACAGAACTCCGCTTCGGCTTCATGGTCGGAAAGCAGCACAAGACGTGGCAACGGGCCGTCGGTGCGGGTTGTGAACAGTGTTTTCCCAAGCCGCCCGGTGTTGCGGGCGACTACAGCGTCGGCAACCGAAAGAATTGGCGCTGTGGATCGGTAGTTCTGTTCAAGCCGATGGATTTCTGCGCCGGGGAAACTATCGGGAAAGCTCAGAATATTTCCAACCTCGGCACCCCGAAATCGATATATTGACTGATCGTCATCGCCAACTACACAGATGTATGTGTCGGGGCCCACAAGCGCCTTGAGTAGCTGATACTGCGCACGGTTTGAGTCCTGGTACTCATCAACAAGTACGGCACGGAATCGAGAACGAATAAGCCCGCCGACCGAGAGCGGTGCGGGGCTGACGCCCGTACCTGCCTCCACATTAGCACCACCAAGCAGTCGAATGGGACGGAGAATAAGGTCTCCAAAGTCGACATTACCAATTTCATTCAGTCTGCGAGTATACGCGGCGTACATTGCTGCCAACCGAGGGTCAAACCCAAGTGGTGAGAGATCGTCATCAGGAGCTAAGCAAAGATCTTTAGCTCGAGAGATTTTCCGCGCCACCCGCCTTAGGGCCCCGCGCTGCTCTTCGGGGTAGATTCCCCTGAGCAGGGAGACCATGTCGTCGTCGTCGTAGATACTAAAACTGCTGGAGAGTCCGGCGTCTTCGGCAAACCTTCGTAGTAGCCATGCACCAAATGAGTGAAAGGTACGAATCATTACATTGGAGGCTTCGGGACAAAGGTCACCCGCGCGCTCTTTCATCTCGCGAGCTGCTTTGTTGGTAAAGGTAACGGCCAAAATTTCCCGCGGATGGTAGCCCAGCTCTCGCAGCAAATAAGCAATTTTGTAGATAATTACGCGTGTTTTACCGGAGCCAGCCCCAGCCAGAATGAGGAGCGGGCTCCCGTGATGTCGAACGGTTGCTTGTTGAGCTTCGTTAAGACCGGTCAGTAAGCAGGAAGCATCCATAGACTCAGGTGAAGAAGTGCCACTCATTGTCCGACCGGCTTAATAAACCGGATGGAGTTCGAGTCGCTGCGAATCGCCGTCGGCCACCCAACGAGTCTGAAAAGCTACGACCTCGCCGCTCTCACCAAGCGAAAGTGAGCGTCCGTCAATTTCCAGAATTGTCCCTCCGGCATTTGACAGCCAGAACCGCACTTCATCTTCCTGGGTAAGTTCGAAATCCTCACCGTCGCTAAACCAGCGCTCAACGCGTTCGCCGTCGGCCGTGAGGTATCGAAGCATTGTAGGCCCAATGAAACTCATCCGCAGCTCGTAGGACTGCTCCTGCCTGCGTTCAACAACAAGTTGTGGTTGCCGACGCCGCGAGGCAACATTAGTGTCACCCAGGGGTAAGCCGATACGTCCGGTCTCGGCCGTTCCGTTTCCAGCCGAGCTTGCTCCGGGACCCGCCAACGCTGCTCCGGAAGGCGAGGCAACTTGGCGGTCAAAACGAATTACGGCGCTTGGCCTGTCTCCGCTCAGTTGAGCATTGCGGACTAGCACCCGAAGATCCGGACGACCGTCTCCGGTGACGTCAAGTGACGCTTCAACATCATCCGTGACCGACAGGGTTTCTCCGGGACTCTCTATCAATAGCCCCGAGTCGCTCGAGGCTACTATCAAGGAATAACTTTCGCCGTTCAAATTGAGGGAAATACTGTCACCAACCCCAAAACGCTGCTCCAGAAAGTCATTAGAGAAGGCGTATTCTTCACCGGCGACCGCAAGCGGCGCTGCCTCTGCATTACGACCAAGCAGCATACGAATTCCGAAGAATGCACCACCCGCTATAAGGAGAACAGCAACGACTACGGCCGCGATGAGCGTTGCCGGAGGTCGCCGCGTCGGCGTGTGAATGAGCTCCTCTATAGGCGCAGGCTCTTCCTGCAGCCGAATGTTACGATACAGCTGCACCATTTCGTGCGGTTCAAGGTCTAAAAACTGGCTATAATTGCGCAGAAACCCCAAAAGATATGACTCGGCAGGGAACTCGTCAAAAGCCTCGCTTTCTAAAGCTATGATGTACCGACGTGCAATGTGCGTTTCACGCACGACCTGTTCAAGGGAGTACCCCTTCTCCTCGCGGTGATTCTTTAGCTTTGCTCCAACTGATTCCATACTCGGTTACTCCGCCCCTTGCTCGTGCTAACTATCACCCTCAAACAAAAAATTATGAAAACGATTAGAAGCAGACGGCGGATCGTAGTCAAAACGAGTTGCCGGTATATTCTGGTTAAACTGCACGTTGTCGAAGTTGAAGGTAATACGGTCATAATTTACAGTTATGCCTTCAATACGCCGAATGACCAAATCTTCATCCACAGATAGAAAAAGCTGCCGAAAGCCTTCACCGGTGGTTCGCCAGTTAAGACGCAGCTTGGTCACCATAAGATCGCTGTCTTCTGAGAGTGGTTGTGGCGCCGGCGAGTCGAGGTAGCCGACACTGTAGTTACGGCGCAGAAGGCTGAGCCCTTGGGCAGATGCCAGGTTTGCCAAGGTCTCGGTACCACGAGCTCGAAGTTCTTGCTGCAGCGTCACGTTATAGCGTGGTACATGCAACATAAAGAGTTCTCCATTGGAAACGAGAACTTGATCTGATGGGCGGGTAAAGTTAATTCGAATGAGGTTCGGGGCTCTATAAAAGAGCTCACCTTCCATATCCTCCGCTTCGGTACTGATCCGGACATTGGCAATGTAGTCCACAATACCCGCGTAATTCGCGGCCACTTGCTCGAAATAGCGCGGTGCCGTCAGAATTTCCTGCGATTCCACGTTAGTCCCAACAAAAAGAAATGTGGTAGCACACAAAACTGCAAATAGATACTGTCTCACGTAGATATACACCTCAGGTTGAGAGTCTCCTCACAATGCTGTTGGATTCACGACTCTTTGTCAAGAAGCCGCTTCTGGAGTACTGTATCATATACGAATGAAGTCTGCCATACCGTTGGAATGCAGCAAGCTACGGGGAGAGATCTCGAATTCGGTCGCGCAGTTCTGCAGCCCGTTCGTAATCTTCATGCTCAACTGCCAGTTCCAGCTCCCGCTTGAGGTCCTCAAGCGGGTTTGGGTTGCGCCTGTGTACCTGCTCCATAACCGAGCGTAAATAGTTAACCGAACGCACCCGTTCAAATTGAAACGCTGGCGATTCTATGTGCTCAAGCCCCTCAATCTGCTCGATAGCGTTGTTAATAACGGTTTCCGCTAGATCAATGTGCTCGGCCTCTACATGCGTCATTGCGCGAGAAGTTGCGTGCATGCGAATGATATACGGCTCAAACTGTAACACCGAGTTGCGGTCATCTTCCTCAGTACAGTAGTTTCTCAGCACACTGCACAGGCGAAGATTGTGGTCCGTATCATCGATAACACGGGTAAACTGATTCATTTGAAAAAGCACGATATAGCGGTAATAAAAAAGTACTCCCTCGTCCCGCAGCTCTTTCACCTCGCCGCTTTCTAGTTCGAATCCCTCGTCGCTACCCGTCTCCTCGGTGTAAGCACCCAACCTGCCCTCGACGGCCTCAAGTGCCGTTGTATGGCCGCCGGGAAGCTTTCCGTCTGGGCGTCCACTAAGCTCAAATTGTTCGATGCCCAAAGGACGTCGCACTTGGAGAACAAGCCTACCGTCTACAGCGTTAATCATTCGAGTCGAGTTGTCCGGGTCGTAGTCCCAGTCGGTCAATAAAACCGAAATATCACGGTCCATACCTGTAATATAGTACTGAATGGCGGTGTACGTCAGCAATTTTGCATGTTTGGAAGGCATTGAATGCTTGAATGACAGGTAGTATCAACTCAGCACGACTTGAATTCCCCACCGAAGCAGGTCATACTCGCCAAGCACGGGTTAACTGTCCGGACAGGTTAACTGTCCGGACAGGCAGTACAAAGCGAGGAAACATGACAACGGTAATATCGCTTGGTGGATCTATTGTCGCGCCCGACGGTGTAGACACCGAGTTTCTAGCGTCGTTTCGCACAATGCTACGGGAGCGTATAACAAGCAACCGCGAGCGGTTTGTCCTTGTTGTCGGCGGCGGTGGCCCCGCACGACGCTACCAAAACGCGTATCGCGAGCTTAACCCAAATTCAAACAACGAAGCTGCAGACTGGATAGGAATTCGCGCAACCTGGCTCAATGCGGAGCTCGTGCACGCAATTTTTGCACCCGACTGCACCCAAGCCGTTGTGACAAACCCCTATGACGCCGACCCGGCAACGGGAGATACGGTGGTAGTTGCGGCTGGATGGAAACCAGGTTTCTCCACCGACTTTGACGCAGTGGTGCTGGCCGAACGTTTTGGTGCGGACGCAGTGCTTAACCTCTCCAACATCGAACAGGTTTACTCCGCCGACCCAAGAATAGACGCAAACGCAACTCCGCTTGAGCACATGAGCTGGAACGAGTTTCGCCAGCTTGTCGGTGAGGACTGGAACCCTGGTGCAAATGCGCCCTTTGACCCTATTGCAAGCCGTCGTGCCGCAGAGCTTGGTCTCAAGGTAATTGTGGCTGCCGGACGCAACCTGGACAATCTACGTCGGATACTCTCTCATGCAGAATATCACGGGACAGCAATAGGGCCGGAGTAAAACTCGCCATCCCGGCTTGCGGATCCAATTGCGGTAAACGCACGTGCACGCAGGAATGGCGACTGGATCTCTGCAACCAGCTCAAGTGCGTCTTCAATCAAGAAGAGTGTTACGTACTGCTGAAGCACACTAAAAGCAAGCGACTCACCAGCCACTGCAAACTCCGCTTCGTTAGCCCGTATAGTGTCTAAGGGCCGCCGAGCATTAGCACCTTCACCGCGAATTGCGTACTCCCGGGTAAGCGTCGTTAACACCTGAATGCGAGGAAAGAGGTCTTGCAACTCTAGTGCCTCGGCTTCCAGCTCGGCCCCCGCGCCAGCGGCAACGTATATCGGAACCAGCCGCACGAGCACCGAGGAACGGCTAAACTCATCATCAAGCCCGTCCATGATGCTCCGTGCAAACTCGGCGTTCAGGTAAGCTAACTGTTCCTCCCCAATACTTAGGTAACCTTCAGCAATGGAGGCGTAAGCCCCGGCAATACGGGAGGGGTCTCCACTGCGCTCGGCTTCCGAGGCAGCGCGAGTAAACATGACAAAAGCTGAAGATCGGTCACCGGAACGGGCATAGGCCTCGCCTAGTGTAACAAGAGCATCGGCGCGAATATAAGACTGTGGAATAGCGGCCACCACCTGGGTGGCTGTAGAGAAGCGGCCCATTTCAGCCAGTTGGCCGCCTACATCGGCAATGACACGCGCATCATCGTCCGGCAAGGACAGCACGGTTAGCCCAATGAGTTGGTCGGCGGCGCGGTCGGCGTACTGTGTAGCCGAACGCGCATCCCCTATGGCCCGGAAGCGCAAGGCAACCGCGGACAAGGCGGCTGCGCGACGCCATGGGCTCCCAATGCTGCCTGCCGCGGGGATGGCTTGCTGGACTAAGATGTTGCCTGACTGTCCTAAGCCTTGCCGCTGATACCGCCGGGCAGTGTTGGTGAGTACCGTTGCCCGGGTGTGCAGGTCGTCAATGACCAGGACAAGGTCGATAGTGCGCGCAACCACCGGGAATGCATCTTCGCCAACCTCAAAAGCAACTTGAATTACGCGTTCGTACAGCGCACCACGGGCTCCTTGATCGCTCATAGTGGCAGCTATATCGAGCGCCTCGTTCAGCGCTCTCAGGCCTGCCTCGAGGTCATCTACCTGAAACTTCAGATCGGAAAGCTCCACTAAAATTTCAGCACGCTCGCTACGTGCAGTAACACGCTGGGACAACTCATCAAGGTGAGTGAGAACTGCCTGAGCCTCGGGCAGTTCCCGCCGAGCAAGATATGCCGCTGCAATTTCAGAAAAAACGAATATTCGGTTGCTGATATCCTCGACCTGATCGGCTTCACGAAGCGCAAAGTAGAGTGCCGAGTCTCGGTCGCTGAAACCCCGAAAGTTGAAGCGTGGCTCGCTGGCGCCGCGACCGGAGCTAAGACAGGCGGAGAGACCGGCACAAAGCAAAACGCCGAGTGCAAACAGGTGGAAAGATACATGTCTTTTGCGCCCGGCGGATCGGCCGCCCTCAGCGCCCATAGAAGAGAACAC
>CAZQIK010000062.1:0-7449 GCA_964593085.1 uncultured Spirochaeta sp. | reverse complement strand
GGTGACCCGTCCTATAGCCTTTGGTCGTGATGTGTTTACCCGCGGTGACATCTCACCTGACCTTATGCGGCAGTCGGTGCGAATTTTCGAGTCGTTTAAAGAGCTTCTTGCTTCCTGGCAGGTGGATGATGTCCAGATAATTGCCACCAGTGCCATTCGTGAAGCCAGAAATAGAGATACCTTTATCGACCGGGTGTTCATTCGCACGGGCCTACGAGTGAATATTCTTGAAGGCGTAGAAGAGAATTTTCTCACCTTTATTGCGGTTCAGCACCGGGTTAGTCCGCTGCGAGCCCAGTTTGCCAGATCAAGCACCCTCATAATAGAGGTTGGGGGCGGTAGCACCGAGCTGATGCTGCTTCAACGCGGAAAGATGGCCGCGGCACACTCATTGGGCATGGGTACCGTACGATTGGCACAGCAAGTGAACCCCGCTTACGACTCGGCTTCTCAGATTGAAGACTATCTACGCGAAAATATCCGTGTTACCCGTTGGCTATTAGATGCCGAACTGAGCCTTGGCAGGGTGAGATATTTTGTCGCTGTCGGTGGTGATGCACGTCTTGTTGCAAAGATTGCTGGCAAAGAAAAAGGTGAAGGGTACTGGCTCGTTGAGAAAGCTGATTTTGTCGCGTTTCTCACCGGCTTGCGAAATTCTAGCGTCGAAGATTGCGTGCGCGAACTTGGCATAAACTACACCGAGGCTGAGGGCCTTGTTCCAGCGCTACTCATTTATAACGAGTTTCTCAATGCAACCGAGGCTGAACAGCTCATTGTGCCCGATGTTAGTGTTCGAGAGGGCGTGCTTATGAGCTTTGCGCTGGGAACCGACAAGTTGGTACAGCGCGAGTTCCACAGCCAGGTGGTTGCCGGTGCTATGAGCCTTGGTCGGAAATATCATTTTGACGAGACCCATGCACTGCAAGTAGCCAAGCACGCACTTTCGCTGTTTGATCAGCTTGGGGCTGAGCATGGCCTGGACGAACATGCACGCTTACAGCTGGAGGTCGCGGCTGTATTGCACGATATTGGTAACTACATTAGGCCGAGCGGGCATCACAAGCACGGACAGTATATTGTGGCTAACTCAGAGATCTTTGGACTGTCTCGTAGCGATTTGCGCATCATTTCAAACATTGTACGATATCATCGCAAAAGTCCCCCAACCGGTTCGCATATGAGTTATGTCTCGTTGCGGAGAGAATCACGCATCGTTGTGCTCAAGTTGTCTTCTCTGCTACGCGTTGCCGATGCCCTTGATCGTAGCCATACTCAGCGGCTAGCAGATTTTCGTCTTGAACGGAATGACGACGAGGTGCTCCTCTACTGTACTCATCAGGGCGATATATCGGTGGAGCGCTTTGGGTTAGAAATGAAACGGAAAATGTTTGAAGATGTATTTGGCTACACAATTAATATCGCACACTAAGGAATTGACGTGATACATGAAGAAATGCGGTATCTGAACCGCGACCTGACCTGGTTAGATTTTAACGAGCGCGTTTTATCGGAGGCACTTAATCCCAATGTGCCACTGCTCGAACGAGTAAAGTTCCTTTGCATTGTCAGTATGAACTTTGATGAGTTTTTTATGGTGCGTGTTGCTACGCTCAAACGGCAGCTACGCAGCGGTATCCGCAGCAACTGTCCTTCCGGAATGAGCGTTCGGACACAGCTTGAAGAGATTAGCCGTCAGGTGAAGCGAATTGTTGAAGCACAGTACAATGCTCTACATAAAGAGGTTCTTCCAGGGCTTGCCGAGAATGGAATTATTCTCCGCCGTCCAGAAGATATGAGTGCATCGCAGAAATCTTTGCTGCGCGCCAAGTTTGAAGAGGAGGTATTACCTGCGCTTACTCCGGTTCGTGTTGAGACGGGGCAGCCTCTTGCTTACTCCGGCAATATGCGATTGCAAGCCGCCTTTCTGCTACATCGAGATCCGGAGGCGCGGGTACTAGGTGAAGATGTAGAATACGGGCCAGCGGGTGATATGGGACCTGAGCAGCTGGGTCTCAATGCTGAAGGTGAGCCAGCAGAAAAAATTGCCATCGTGCAGATTCCGCGTTCGGTTCCTCGTATTATCTATGTCCCGGAGCGAGACGGACGGGTTGGATTTGCACTGCTTGAACATGTGATTATTGAGTTTGCCGCTACCCTTTTCCCTGGATACAGCGTACAGGAGAATGCAGTTTTTCGTGTGACCCGTGATGCGGATATGGGCGTTGATGAGGAACGTGACGAGGACTTTGTTGAAGCCATGGAGCAAGTTCTTGAGCACCGCGAGCATGGTGATGCAGTACGGCTGTCCATAAACCGAGAGGCCGGACGGATTGGTGAAGTGCTACGTGAAGCTTTTGGCTTGGAAGAAGCCGATGTGTACCGCAAGGATGAGCCCTTAGAGTTGGCGACTCTTATGCAGATCTATGAGCTTCCCGGCTACGACAACTTGCGTGATCCAATGTGGCGTTCCTATGAGAACCCGGCCATACCGGCGGATGAACCTATTTGGGATGTTCTTCGCAACCAGGACGTGTTGCTACATCATCCCTATGACTCCTATTCCCCGGTTATTCGGCTCGTTGAAACCGCGGCGGCAGATCCACACGTTATGGCAATTAAGATCACCCTGTACCGCACCTCGGGAAAATCGCCCATTATTCAAGCCTTGGAAAATGCCGCCGCAGCCGGAAAGCACGTCACCGCAGTGGTAGAGCTGAAGGCACGTTTTGATGAAGAGCGAAACATAGGCTGGGCCGAACGCCTGGCCGCCGCTGGTGTTATTGTTGTGTACGGAATAGCCCGGCTAAAGGTGCACTCCAAGGCTGTGATGATTGTCCGCAGGGAAAAAGACGGAGTAAGGCGATATTTGCATTTGGGCACCGGTAACTACAATGAAAAAACGGCCCGTCTGTATACCGATACCGGTCTGCTGACATCGCGTGAGGACCTGGGCTATGAAGTAGGACTGTTCTTTAACGCCATAACCGGATACTCATCGATTCCCGCCATTCATAAATTGGTAATGGCACCCACCGGTCTGAAATCTCGGCTTCTACAACTTATAGAGCGAGAGGCTATGCGGAGCTCGCCCGATGCACCCGGTCTCATCATGGCTAAAATGAACTCTTTAGCGGACCCGGATATTATAGAAGCGTTATACGCCGCCTCGGCAAAAGGCGTGCGTATGCACCTGAATGTCCGAGGAATCTGCACCCTCATTCCGGGCCGTAAGGGCTTAAGTGAAAACATATCTGTGGTTAGCATTCTGGACCGGTACTTGGAACACTCGCGCTTATTCTACTTTCGTAACGGTGGGGTCGAAGAAGTTTACGCTGCAAGCGCGGACTGGATGCCGCGGAACTTGGAACGTCGAGTCGAACTCATGTTCCCTATTGAGCAAGATAACCTCAAGCGTAGGGTTAAGCATATGCTTGAAGTCTTTTGCTCAGACAACGTCAAGGCACACGAGATGAACTCAGAGGGATCCTGGCAACGTCGTGTTCCCGGCCCTCGAGATGAGTTAGTGCGCGCGCAAGAGCTTTTTCAGCAAGAGGCCCAAGCTGGAGCAGAAGCCGAGAAACCGCCACATCAACGAGAGTTCACTGTCCGACGACGACCCCCGGATGAAGAAAGACGTTGAGACCGGCCTCAGCAATATGCCGCCTCAGGCGCACCATACTCGACGATCCTGACTATCTGAGGGCGCTCTTCAAGCTGGCCTTTCCTATTGCGCTGCAGATGCTGTTAGTCAGTTCACTCAACATGATCGATACCGTCATGATTGGCCGTCTTGGTGAGGTCCCAATAGCAGCGGTGGCGCTGGCGAATCAGGTCTTTTTTCTGCTCTTGCTCTTTCTTTTTGGAGTTGGGAGTGGTGCCGGTGTTTTTGCCGCCCAGTACTGGGGCACCCGTGATAAAGCCGGTGTGCAGCGGACACTCGGTATTTCTATTTTGGTGGGAAGCGTTGGCGCGGTGTTTTTTTACTGCGCGGCGGCATTCGTACCTGAACAAGTTATTGCCATTTACAGCCGTGACACCGCCGTCATAACACTCTCGGCTTCGTATCTGCGAATGGTGGCGCCAAGCTACTTCTTCACCGCCATCACCATTGTGTTCTCCTCGGTCATACGCAGCACCGGTAGTACAAAACTGCCCCTGATTGTTACGGCAATATCCTTGCTCATCAACACCCTGTTGAACTTGGTGCTGATATTTGGGCTGCTTGGTTTCCCGGCTATGGGGGTCAGGGGCGCCGCCCTGGCAACCGCCATTGCGCGCAGTATTGAGGCCACGCTACTGATACTCCTTGCCTACGCTCGGCACGAGCCAGCGGTTGGCACCTTGCGTAACTACCTAAGCTGGAATGCTGCCTTCATAAAGCGCTTCTGGGCTACCGCCAGTCCTGTTGTCCTGAATGAAATAGGCTGGTCTTTGGGTGTCACTATGTATGTGCTTGTGTATGCGCGGATGGGCACCGAGGTGGTTGCTGCCTTTAACATTGCCGATACCGTGATCCGCCTGTCCTTTGTTGTCTTCATGGGTACGGCAAATGCCGCCCTTATTCTAACCGGTAATCACATAGGAGCCGGAGAACTGGAGCGTGCCTCGGTAGGAGCACGCCGCATTCTTGCAATAACGCCGCTCATGGGCGCTGCGGCTGGGTTGGCGCTGGTTGCGGCCGCGCCTTTTATACCGCTGCTGTTTGAGATTACGCCCGAGGCGCGGCGCATTGTTACACAGTTCTTGTTGATTTCTGGTTTTGTGGTCCCGGTTAAGGTTTCTAATTTGCACATTGTGGTTGGGATCTTGCGAGGCGGGGGCGATACTCGCTACAGCTTATTTATGGATGTAGGAATACTCTGGCTTGTTGGTGTGCCGTTGGTTGCGTTTGCTGGCTTAGTGCTTCGTCTTGCTCCACCGCTGGTATTTCTCTGTACCATTTTTGAGGAACTCGTAAAGTATGTCCTAGGCCTGCGACGCATCCTTTCCGATCGGTGGGTGCACCAAGTTACCGAACATGCGCAGCAGGGTCTTCCTATGGCGCGGCAGGAGTAAAAGGTAGCCGTACGCGAAAGGAACTGCCGTGGTTAACCCTGCTTACTACATCAATCTCGCCACCAAGAATTGTAGTAAGGCTTTTGGCAAGTGCGAGACCTATGCCGAGACCGCCGTGCTCTTTACCGGTAGAAAGGTCGGCTTGATGGAAGGCATCAAAGATTTGGCTTAGCTGTTCTTTCTCTATACCGGGGCCGTTATCGTTTACATGGAACTCTATCCAGACGGTGTCCTTACTGCCCGGTAGTTCAGTTGCAACAAGCTCTACGCTTCCCGCGCCGGTGAACTTGACCGCATTATGGGTGAGATTAAGTAAGATTTGTTTCACTTTATGCGGATCGCCACGAAAGATATGCTCCGGATCAAACTCAAATCTATAGTCCACCGATAACTGCTTCTTGGCGGCTTCTATCTCGGTGAGCCGTACTGCCTCTTGGGCAAGGCTGAGTAAACTAAACTCAATTGATGTTGTCTTGAGCCGGCCACTCTCGGAGTTAGTGAAGTCCAACAAACCGTTGATAAGGACCGTGAGGTCTTTTGTACTGCTCTCAAGCATCTGCAGGAGTGAACGCTGTTCAGTGTCCAGGTCGGTGCCTGCCAGTACCTGCGAAAGTCCTGAAATTCCGTTAAGTGGTGTGCGCAACTCATGACTGATGTTTGCCATGAACTGTGATCGGGCGCGAACTGCCGCCTCGGTTGCTTCGTTGGCCTTGCGGAGCTCAGTGTTCCTCCGACCACGGTGTTGCACGGCTAGCGCAAGACTCACGACAAGTATGATAAGTGTACCCAGAACAATGGCGACCGAAATGACCAGAGCCGGGTTTTCACGTGCGACCGCTGAAAAGGCGGGCACCAACTCGCTCCCGCCGGGGAGATCCCTTGGCGAGATCGCGTGCGCTTGAAGTGAGGTGCGACTGAACCGATGTCGTAGATCAAGGTGCACCGGGTCGGGCAAAGGTGCATCCGGGTTTGACAAAATTTCGTGCGCAAGAACGCCAAGGCGTCTTCCCAGCTCGCGCCCATCTATAAAGGCCCCGCCAACAACGCCGGTTTCTGGTTCCGCCGCCATAAATGAGAAAACCGGAGCCGGACTGGACTCAACAATAAGCTGTAACGCAGTGAGCGGAGGTAGGCGGGTCCAGTTTAGGTCACGTCTATACTCAAGCGGTACAACAGCTGCGTTTGGGTCTATTCCTTGCAACTGAGTTGTGAGGTCGCTAAAGCGCATATCGCGCAGCAGCAGCTCATGTACCGGTACATCACCTGCTGCTTGGAGGAGCTCGTCACGCTGAGTGCCGGTGTAGGTATCCTCAAGCGGATAGTCACTTACCAGATAGAGTTCCGTCAGTTCCGGCAGCAGTGTGCGCACCGCCTCGGTAGTAGTGGTGACCGGAGAGTGGCCGATAACTCCGGTCATGGTCTCATGGTCAACCGCACGTTGTTGTAATCCGGAGTCGTTCAGTCCACCAAAAACAATGGGCGTATCTGGAAAAAAATCTTTGCCTTCTGTAAGGAGAAGATGCAGGGCCTGGTCGTGCAGAATAATCACAAGGTCGTATGGTGAGCTGTGGGCAATGCGTTCTCCCAAGTACTTGCCCACCGCACCTCGCATACGGGGACTCCAGTTTCCAATTGCGTTGAGATACTCAATCTCAAATAGGTAGTCGTGTGTACGCAGCTCCTCACCCAGTGCCTCATTAGTGTCTGTCGCTGTTGGGTAATGAGCGTCAAAGGAGTAGAGTACCAGTATGTGTGGCATTTCTGAGGTATTAACGTTGTTCTGTCCAGGCAGCTCCATTGCAGATACAAAGAACGCAAGGAAAAGTGCAGAAGCAACAGCCAACCGTGCTACGTTAGGTTGGAATTGGACCCGCGCATGCTTTTGAAGTGACACCATCTTAAAATAAGCAAGAGTGCACCAAGAAACAACAACACGTTTGCTTATTTCATTCTCCTGTTGCTCGATCCTACTGTTGTTCGATCCAGATATGCGAGATGAAGCCGTGCACTCCAGCCGCGTCGCCCAACGGTAGTATAAAGTCATGCGCCTGGCGGTGAGTACCGTCATAATTCAGTACAGGATAGTGGAGTTCAAGCTCACTCTGGGTGCCAGAGTTGCGGAAGGTCTCCAGCGAGAGCTTAAGTTCCGAACGAGACTCTGCCGGTAATAGTTGTGGGAACGGCATGTGTATAAGAGACTCAGGGCTTCTGCTCAGCCGCGTTAGCACGGAACTTGAGCAGCGACTAATCCGAAAAGGAGCTGCGGCACCGTAGCTTACCAGCACCAATGGCCCGGAGGATGCAAGCGGCCAGTCAGAAGGGGCGGCTGGCTCAATAATTACCACCACCTCTCGCTCTGAAACTCTCTTTCCACGGAGTATCATCCAGTTTCCT
>CAZQIK010000061.1:0-7466 GCA_964593085.1 uncultured Spirochaeta sp. | reverse complement strand
CCTGTTGCTTGGTCGGGGAGAGTTCTTGCGCCTGAGTAACACCAGGCGTGACGAAAGCAGATAGCGATACGAGCACGAGTAGCGATGTCATGCGCCGTGTTGTGCGTTGCAGACTCAACGGTGTTTTGCCAAAGAAACGTTTCATGTTCATACTGTTTATAATATACACAGAATCGTGGGGAACACAGTCCATGAGGACGAGTCTAACAGAGACTTTTGCATTTGGTTTGACAAAGGCTCGTTCGGATGTCGACCTTTGAGTAGGCTCATGCTACTATAAGAAGTACATGGGGGTGCGCCTACAGCCTGCTCCCAAAAACAAAACAAGGATAGATCATGGCGCATTGCACCAGGCCTGAGGCTGAGCAGCTGCTTGATAAAGAAATTCCGGTACTCGACAAGGGGTTTATTCGCCTTGTGGACTATATGGGATCTGACGACCGCATTGTGCAGGCAGCACGTGTCTCCTACGGTGCTGGCACCAAGAGTTATCGCGAGGATCGTGGTCTGATCCACTATCTGCTCCGCAACGCACACACCTCCCCCTTTGAACAAGTCGTGTTGACCTTCCATACCAAGATGCCGGTTTTTGTGGCTCGGCAATGGGTGCGACATCGCACGGCCAAGCTGAACGAGATATCCGGCCGCTACAGTATTATGAAAGACGAGTTTTTCGTGCCGAGTCTGGATAGCGTTGCCGCCCAGAACACGGATAATAAACAAGGCCGCGACGAGCAGCCGCTTCCACCGGAGCAAGCGCAGGCCGTTCGCGACGCATTAGCAGAGGAACAAAAAGCTGCTTTCCGGCTCTATAACGAGCGAATTGAGCAAGGCCTTGCCCGAGAGTTATGTCGCATCAACCTGCCGCTCTCCTTATATACCGAGTGGTACTGGCAGATAGACCTCCACAATCTTTTACACTTTTTGAAACTACGCATGGATCACCATGCGCAAGCCGAGATTAGGGCTTATGCCGAGGCGATGTTTGAGGTAGTTAAGGCCGTGTGTCCGTTGGCCGCAGAGGCATTTGAGCAGCATGTCCTCGGAGCGGTGCATTTCTCCGCTCAAGAGTTTGCCGCTCTCCAACGTTACCTCGTTGAGTCCGGCAGTGGAGAGTTTGAGGGCGTGGCGGCTACTGCTGAAAAAGAGGGAATGCAGTCGCGAGAGACTGAACGGCTGCTTGCTAAATTACGTACCGGACAGAACATGTAAGGGCCAATGCGGCCGAAACCTACTACAGTAACAAGGAGCATGATATGGAAGAGAACAACGACGTTGCACTCAATCAGTACTTAACCTTTACGCTTGCAAAGGAACAGTATGCAGTGTCCGTGTCCAAGGTTATGGAGGTGCTTGAATACACCAACATTACTAAGGTGCCCCGAACGCTTGACTTTATGCGTGGAGTTATCAACGTACGTGGGAGTGTGATTCCGGTTATTGACCTCCGTCTTAAGTTTGACATGGAAGAAGCGGAACGCACAATCGACACCTCCATAATCGTTATGAATGTCAATGTGGGAGATGAGTCGGTCACCTTAGGTACACTTGCGGATTCGGTGCAGGAAGTCATTTCGCTTGACCCGTCAAGTATTGAGCCTGCTCCGCAGATCGGTACCAAAATCAATACTCGCTTCATTAGTGGCATTGGAAAGCAGAATGACAGATTCATCATTATTCTTGATATAGACGCGGTTTTCAGTGACCAGGAGATTGCCGCGGTGACCGGCGAGCAGGCGCTTGCGGCTGCAAAAGCTACAGACGCATAGGCTTGGTCGTTCCGAGAAGAGCTAAACAGTGTAGGTGAGTGCATAGGGGCTCCATGAAGCATACTATTTCCTCTGCCGAGCTTGAAATGTGCCACGAAGATTTTCATTGCGCGTTTTCGGTATCGGAAACCAATGTATTTCGCGTTCACGTACAAATGACGCCGCACGGTGTGACCTCGGTTGAGGCAGGCGCACTTGGCCAGTCCTACGCAGTACCGGTTGGGAACTTTAACGCGGCGCCTATACGCCAACGGGGTATGGGTGCAAACAGTGCCGGTAGGCCGTGCGAGGCCAGTGTTGAACTAAGCCCGGATTCCGGCGAACTTTCCTTGCACTCCCCTCATGGCTCATGTCTCACGGCTTCTGGAGATGCGCTACGTCTCCATGTGCATGCTGCTGGCGGCGGAGCCTTGAACGAACTAAGATTTGAGCGTGGCGAGAAAGGTGTAGAAATCCGGTGGAGCATTGGATCGGCAGACCGTTTCTATGGGCTCGGCGAGCGCTCTGGATTCCTGGATAAACGAGGTCGCAGCTACCTTATGTGGAATACCGACGAGCCCTTTCACCACGAGTTGCGGGATCCGCTGTATCAGTCGGTGCCCTTTGTGATTCACTGCTCTACCGGCGACGATTTGCCGCCCAGCGCGATTGGGCTGTTCCTTGATGATCCGGGGCGCTCGGTATTTGATCTAGGCGAGAGCGATCCGACCAGCGCCGTCATCCGAACCGAACGCAACGAAGCCGTGCTTTATCTTTTCCCAGGTGAGCAGCCGTTTGACGTTACAGCCGCCTACACTGGTTTGACCGGCCGCCATGAGCTACCACCGCGTTGGGCTTTAGGTTTCCAACAATGCCGTTACAGCTATTATCCCGACAGCCGGGTCCTTGAGATTGCAGATGAGTTCCGTCGTCGAGGTATACCCTGTGACGTGATCTATCTCGATATCCATTACATGGACGGCTACCGTGTTTTTACCTGGGATCCCGAGCGCTTCCCGAATCCGCACGCCCTCATAACACGTTTGCATGAGCAGGGGTTTCGTGTCGTAACCATTGTCGACCCAGGCGTTAAGATTGATCCTGAGTACGATGTCTATATGAGCGGCAGCTCACGCAGCGCATTTGCGTGCCGGGCGGACGGAGCGGTGTATGGCGGCGAGGTGTGGCCAGGAGCGGCGGTTTTTCCGGACTTCTTGCGTCAGGATACCCGCACATGGTGGGCCGAGCGGCATCATGCCCTGTTTGATGTTGGGGTGGACGGTATCTGGAACGATATGAATGAGCCAGCAGATTTCACCGGCGATGTTTTAGATCGCACGAAGTTTACCCTACCAAGTGACGTTGTGCTCGAAGGATCGGCCGGACCGCGCTCCATAGACCGCTATCACAATGTTTATGGTCAAATGATGTGTGCCGCCACGGCAGAGGCGTTTGCGACGCAGAAGCCCGAACTGCGTCCCTTTATGGTTACCCGGGCCGGGTATGCCGGAATACAGCGATATGCGGCGGTCTGGACCGGTGACAACGACAGCTCCTGGGCGCACCTGGCCATGATGATTCCAATGTTGCTGAACATGGGGCTGTCCGGAATTGCCTTCTGCGGTTCAGATGTGGGTGGCTTTCAGGGTAATGCCTCCGGAGAGCTTTTTGCACGCTGGATGCTGAGTTCCTGTTTCACTCCGTTCTTTCGAGCGCATACCGTCATTGGCACTCGTGATCACGAACCATGGGCTTTTGGAACGGAAGTGGAGGATCTGTGTCGGCGAGCTATCTTACTTCGCGGTCGACTCCTTCCCTACATGTACAGTCTTTTTGACGAGTACCGTCGGAGTGGGAAACCGTTGCTCCGTCCTATGTTCAGCGCCGACCATCGGGATCCGCGCCTTGCCCGCATGTGGAATCAGTTCTTGTTCGGGGCCGACCTGCTGGTTGCCCCGGTTCTTGAACCCGAGGCCCGCAGTCGCGTCGTGTATCTTCCGGCCGGGCGCTGGTATCGCTGGGACCCGGTATGCTTTGCAGACGAGCGCAAAGCCGGAGCGGGGGAGCCCGACTGGACCGGCACCCCCAGCGACCCTGGGTTAGCGTTGTACCATGGTGGGCAGGACTATCTTATAGATGCTCCACTTGATAGAATTCCGGTCTTTGTTCGCGCTGGCGCGGTGCTGCCGCTGTATGCGCGTGCGCCGCAGCATGCGGCCGACTCGGAAACACTTGATACCGAACTTGTGCTCAGCCTTTTTGCTGATAATGAAGGGTTTACCCGGGATTTTGTGTTGTACGACGATGACCGTGAGAGCAAAGCCTACCTACACGGTGAGCTTCGTCGTGAGCGCCTGCGATTCACCGGGCCCACTCCATGCCAGCTATCTATAGACACCAAGGACTCCGGTTACGGGCGGCGCGCACAACGCTATCTGGTGCATCTATACAGACCTAACGGTAGCCAGCAGACGAAGGTCATCTCGGCCGACGATGGGATCTACTCCTTAGACTAAAAGAGGCTATCACTCCTCATGAATCCCGCTGCGGGTGCAGATATCCTACCCGCTGCACAAGAGCTCCATAAAAAAACGCATTGTGCATCCCCAGTGAATGGATTAGTATAGATGTAATGACAAATACTGATAAACAACATCGCCTTGCGGTGCTGATAGATGCAGATAACACCCAAGGCTCGATTATTGAAGGTCTTCTTGAGGAAATAGCCAAGTACGGTGTGGCCAGCGTTAAGCGCATTTATGGTGACTGGACCAGCCCGAACCTAAAAGGGTGGAAGGACGTGCTGCTTGAGCACTCGGTGCAGCCTATACAGCAGTTTAGCTATACGCAAGGTAAGAACGCTACCGACAGCGCCATGATCATTGATGCAATGGATATTCTCTATACCGGAGCAATGGACGGATTCTGCATAGTTTCAAGCGACAGCGACTTTACCCGCATTGCAGCCCGTATACGTGAAGCGGGTCTTACTGTCTACGGCTTTGGAGAGAAAAAGACCCCCAAGGCGTTTGTAGGGGCCTGTGACAAGTTTATTTATACCGAAATTCTCCGGAAAGACATGCGTGAAAGTGAAACGGAGCCGCAGAGCGCCCCTCGTCGCCCAAGTAAGGATCTGCGAAGCGATACCAAGCTCGTCAACTTGCTGCGGAACGCTGTTGAGGATTCGGCAAATGAAAATGGTTGGGCGCACCTTGCTACCGTTGGGCAGAACATTGCTAACAAATCTTCCGAGTTTGATCCGCGTAACTATGGTTACGTAAAGCTTGGTGAGTTGGTAAAGGCGGTCGGACTCTTTGAGTTAGATGAACGGGGTAGCGACCACTCTCCAGCGCGCAATGTCTATGTGCGCGATAAGCGGCGTCAGTAGCGGCGGCGTCCGCAGCACTGCCTGCTTGAGTAAACAAGTATGAGATTACGACTTTTTGATTACCTTTCTTTTATTGTTGCACTGCTTGTGCTGGGCGCCTTCTGGGTTTTTGCGTATACCGATGCAGAACGCGGAAACCAGGTTAGCATACAGGCTGCGGGCCGTGACTATATTTATTCTCTATCAGTGGACCAAAGTTTTTCGGTTGAAGGGCCCTTAGGCCCGACAGAGATAGAAATTGCAGACGGTGAGATACGGGTAGTAGCCTCACCTTGTCGAGATAAAATCTGCATTGGTGCCGGGTGGGTTTCACAGTCTGGACAATGGATAGCCTGTTTACCGAACCGTGTTTTCGTGCAGGTGCAAAGTGCGGCCGAGGCAGATGTTGATGTCCAAACCTACTGACCAGCTTCATGACCAGCGTTACCTCAGACATTATGAGCTGCTTTCCGAGCCAGCCCGTCACCGGTTGCTCAATACTCGTTTTGTTGTGGCCGGAGCAGGCGGTCTTGGGTGTAATCTGCTTGCGCTACTGGTCAGAATCGCACCGGTGCAGTTAGAGATATGGGATCCGGCCGTGCTTGATGCGCCCGATCTCAACCGCCAAGTGTTGTATACACCAGATGATCTGGGCCAGCCCAAGGCTAAGCTTGCCGTCGAGCGTCTCTCGGCAATCAACCCCGGTATCCGGGCGGTTGGACACGTACAAAGTTTGAATGCCCACACCTACAACGAGCTTCACCTTGCCGCATCGCTGCCGCCACATGGGCACTCGCAGCCGCCGACACAGCCGACACAGCCGACACAGCCGACACACAGCGCGGTCCTTGACTGCCTCGACAGCTTTCCTGCGCGTGCGGGAATAGAGCCAATAGCACGAGAGCTGGGCGCTCCAATCTTCCATGGGGGGGTCGAGTTGTGGTTCGGACAAACAACCACACTTCTGCCCGAGTTCAGTTATGCCAACGCTTTTGGGCCGGAGTTTTCGGCCAAACCGCCTGCTGCTAAACCCATAATGCCGCATATTCCAGCGGTTATTGCCTCGCTGCAGGTAGCCGAGATTCTTGCCTGGTGCGAGAACCCGGACTCAACACCGCTCTCTGGCGTTTTGTGTCTGTATGACGGGCGCCAACATCGCCTGGAGCATCTACGGTGGAGGTGATGTTCTTGACAATCATGCTGCGCCATTGCAACACTACCCTATGACACGAGTTCGGTATTTTGGTCCACTTACGGAGCTGAGCGGCACCGATGAAGAACAACTTGAAATCGCTTTTCCGATAATCGTGGGCGAGTTGCGCACCGCTCTGGAACAAAAACATCCGGCCCTTAGCGGACAGAGTTTCCGCATAGCGGTAGATGCGGTCATCCGAGAATCGAACTCAACTGTCGCTGCGGCCGGAGAGATTGCCTGTCTGCCAGCCTTTGCCGGGGGCTAGGACTGCCTTTGCTGGGGGTTAGAAAGACGTAAAGCCGGTTACTAAAGGAGCCGTACAGCATGAGTATTTTTGTAGATGGTGGGGTCGATATAGGACTGGTGGCGCATGCGGTTGGGGAGTTTAACCGCGACCGTCGCGTCGGTGGCCAAAGTATTTTCGTTGGGCAGGTGCGGGCTGATACGCATCCAGAAGGCGTGGTAACCGGTATTGAGTTCACCGCGCATAGGGAAATGGCTGATGATGCCGTTTCGGCGTTCCTAAAACGCATTGTGGGACACGACTATATTGAATTGACGGCGAGCGCGGACGACCATTCGGCTACAGCACTCCCGCGCGTGTTCATTCGCCATGGCTTGGGACTGATTTCAGTTGGCGAAGCCCCTCTTCTCATTGCAGTCGGGACTGAACGCCGCGATGAAGCTTTCCGCATATGCAGAGAAATCCTCGAGGCACTTAAATCCGAGGTTCCTATTTATGGCAAGGAGCTGCTTGATAGTGAAAGCCACAAATGGAAAGTGAATCAATAACTCAACTGCGGCCTTACTACTGCCTTCATTCTGTGATTGCACTAGCGTGATTAAAGCTCTTTGTAACCTAAACCAATGAGGTAGGTCTCAAAAGACTCCTTGCGGCAGGCCTGGGGTTTAAACAGACGGCCGGTTTGGAACCGGCGCCGCAGTTCTTTAAGCAATGACTGTTCTTGGCCACCTTGGAAAATCTTTACAACTACGTGTCCGCCCTCTATCAACATTTCGCCACAAAGGTACAACACGTGTTCGGCAATTGCCGCGCTGCGAGTAGTATCAAGGCTCCGGTTTCCGGTTGTAGCTGGCGCGGCGTCGCTCAGGAGTACGTTGTACGGGCCATGTGAAGCAGATCGGAAGAGCACAC
>CAZQIK010000060.1:0-7499 GCA_964593085.1 uncultured Spirochaeta sp. | reverse complement strand
GGCGACACCACGCATAGTATTCGCACAGCTTCCGCCAGCAACATGCGCAAGTACCGGAGGAGCATTCGCGCCAAAAAGTGGAGGGTCACTGACAAGGTTCATGCTACCAGGCACCAGCCCAAGATTAGTGGGGAATTCTTGCCCAACTTTATATACAATATCCAGAAGTGGATTTCCTAAGCCGTACAAAACTTTTGTGTTCACGCTGCTTTCCCTACCCAAATTGTTCCCATTGTCGCTGTTATTGACAGTATTCATTGTAGCATCATAGTATATTGGGAAGCGTATGCCTGTAACCACCAGCCAACAAATTTCGCGTTATTATCAACAATTTCACGCGATAGAAGTCACCTTCACGAAAGAAGTAATTAAAGCAACCCATCTCTACTCGAAGCAGGTGTACATTAAGTGTCTTGGTTACCATTGGCCCTGTATCGTGTACTCAAGCTCCATGTCCGGCGCAAAGGTGATTATGAATATCACCACGTCTCTGCGTGACGCGCTTCGAAAATCCAACAACATGATCTCGCTTCGCTTCAGTTTTCTTCAGCCCGACAAATCAGACGCACTCGCGTTTTTTGTGGGCGCCAAGATTGCCGGGTCCAGCCCATATGGGGAAAAGAATCCAGAGCTGTCTTTTGTGACTATTAGCTTTACCCAACGCCCACCTGATGACCTCATTGAGATTCTCGGTGAGCTACTCGAGGCAAACGTTAATAGTCGCAAGCGAAGCGAGGAACGAATAGTCGTTACTTCCGACAGCCTTCGTAAGCTTGGTCTTGGAACAAAAGGGGCTTTATTAACGATTGACCAGGTTCCTCGTAAGTGCATTATCCGCGACCTTTCATTCTCGGGAGCGAAAGTAATCATCGTTGGATTAGCAAAGTTCCTGGTAAACAGAACTGCCGTACTCCGTTTACAACTTGCAGATGACGAGGGGCAGGTAGAGCTGGTTGGAAAAGTAGTCCGCTTCGAAGCAGTTGAAGGGCGTACAGATATAGCTGCCTTTGCGATACAGTTCGACGAAGACAAGGTACCTATCAAGTACAAGATGAAAATCAATGCTTTTCTCAGAACAGTAAAAATTAAACCAGGGCGGGGCACCGACGCTGGCGGCGCACAACTACAAGGCAAACACAACAGCAATTCTCCCGAAATTGCGGGCAATAATCCAACCGCGGGTAGCGCCACAGGTAGCCCCTCGCCTACCGAACCTAACACAGAGGACAACTGACATGCACCAACCAAACAACGCCAACGCTGGCTCAGGCGAGGGCACCGAAACGTCGGCAGATAGTCGACTAAGGGACATCATTTTTATTACACTACCACCCGACCTGGATAGAACTATCGGCGACTTCAGCTTGGATCCAGGCATACCCCTCCCCGTTGAGACTCAGGGTGAAGGTGAGGCCTGGGATGCAGGAGAACTACGCTGGGAAATGATTATTGCGGCAATTCTGAAACTGCTCGCCTACAGTCCTGAGCATGAAGATCTTCCTTACTATCGTAGTCTTGCGTTTGCCGCCAAACCGGACCTTGCGGATGAGCTCTCGCAAGCAGGGGTAAGCAAGGCACGTAATGCCGATTTTGAGCCTGCAGAGGAAATCTTCCGCGCCTTGAGCGGCCTACTTCCGAATCACGTCGCACCACGACTCAATCTCGCATTGCTGCACGAGCAGGTTGCAGACGCTTCTGAGGCGGCATCGCGGCCGGATGACGCCGAAAAAAAGCGAGAACAGGCCTTCCTGCTATACAAAGAACTACTTGCCGAAGACGACCCCCCGGCCGAGGTATACCTCAACGCCGGATATTTTGCCTTGAAAACACAGAGTTTTGACACGGCCCTGCGACACTTGTCCCATTACTTGCAACTCGAGCCGGAATCAGAACGTTCAGGGGAAATCTCTCAGCTTATTGCAGAAATAGAGAAGCATAACTTGGTAGATAATCTGTTCAAAGAAGCGTATGACTTTATCCGCCTTGGCAAAGAGGACGAAGGCATAGAACGAATTCGCGAGTTTCTGGCCAAGCACCCGGATGTCTGGAATGCGTGGTTTATCTTGGGTTGGGGGCTCCGACGTCTTGAACGTTATGAAGATGCGGCGGGTGCCTTTCAGCAAGCGCTTGAGCTGGGCCCTCGCAAACCTGACACATTAAACGAACTTGCAATATGCTCAATGGAGACTGGAGCCTTTCCCGAAAGTGAGAAACTGCTCGTAGAAGCTCTGCGACAAGAACCGGACAATGTGAAGTTTGTGTCTAACCTCGGAATTCTAGCGCTCAAGCGCGAAGACCTTGAGGAAGCTCGCGCTTACTTCTTGGCAGCTTTGGAAATTGAACCAAACGATATGCTTGCACTCCAGTACTTGCAAAAGCTGGAGCAGTAAGACTCCGAAAAGTAGTCGCAAAAATTCTTCCCACAATTTTTTGAAATTTCTAGCGTTTTGGCTTAAGTTTCAGAGTCTAACGTGCCGATAGGTTCTATGCAGGATGTCTTAGCCCAAATCGTTGGGTCTGAGAATAATCCTTGCCCCTTATCGTAAACATCGGGTAATAATCCGAGGTACCTGAGGGAATTCTGCAAAAAAAAGGAGGATTTTTACGCAACTGCATGAGAACCCAAGAATAGGGTTTTGTAATCGACAAAACGGCAAGGACGCCGTTTACACAAACTTCAGGGAGGAAGTCAAATGATTATTAATCACAACATGAGCGCAATGTTTGCCAACCGTCAGCTTGGTGAAACTAACCGCTCGGCACAGAGCACCATGGAGAAGCTGGCATCCGGTTTGAGAATTAATCGTGCCGGAGACGATGCATCTGGTCTTGCCGTGTCGGAGAAAATGAGAAGCCAAATTCGTGGCTTGCAGCAAGCATCGCGGAATGCTTCCAACGGAATTTCTTTCATTCAAACCACTGAAGGTTACTTGCAAAGCACCCAGGACGTACTTCAGAGAGTTCGCGAACTATCGGTACAGAGCGCCAACGGTATATACTCAGCAGAAGATCGGATGCAGATTCAGGTTGAGGTCTCTCAGCTCATTGCTGAAATTGACCGAGTGGCCTCACATGCCCAGTTCAATGGCATGAACTTGCTTACAGGCCGCTTTGCACAGGAAACCGGCCAGAACGTCATTACCGCTTCCATGTATTTTCACATTGGTGCAAACATGGATCAGCGTGAGCGTGTCTTTATTGGCACTATGACAGCGACCGCCCTTGGGGTGCGAACAGAACAAAACATTCTCTCGCTTTCGACCCCGGACAGTGCTAACCAGTCGATTGGTGTGCTTGATACCGCCTTGAAAGCAGTAAACAAGCAGCGGGCCGATCTTGGCGCGTATCAGAACCGCCTTGAAATGGCGGTACGAGGTATTGACGTTGGCGCCGAGAACCTCCAGGCTGCCGAGTCGCGCATTCGGGATGCAGACATGGCTTCTGAAATGGTTAATTTCACCCGAGATCAAATTTTGATGCAGGCCAACACGGCCATGCTCGCGCAGGCTAACGCACAAAGTCAGACTGTGTTGCAATTGTTAGGTTAGGGTAGTATCATACGTGTAAGGAGGGGTCTCTAAGGCCTCTCCATAGCTCTTTGAAAAACACCCTCTTTGAACGCTGAAAACGGAGAGATTTCTCTGCCTGTGAGTTAACACAGGTGTAGTAAATCTCTCCGCTCGAGGAAGACCCTTGGTGCGTAAGCGCGAAAATCGTACCAGAGTCTCCTTTTGGCGGAGTCCGTGAAGGCAAGGAATGCCTTATCGAACACTATCAAGGAGGGTCAGATGATCATTAATCACAACGCGAGCGCCGCATTTGCAAACCGGACGCTGGGTGTGAGGGCTAACGAAACGCAAGGCAATATCGAGCGCCTAAGTTCCGGTATGCGGATTAACCGCGCCGGTGACGACGCCTCGGGCTTAGCGGTATCGGAAAAACTTCGCAGCCAGATCCGCGGCCTGAATCAAGCTGAGCGGAACATTCAGAATGCAGTTTCCTTTATTCAAACAACAGAAGGGTACCTGCAGAACACTCAAGACATTCTTCATCGTGTCCGCGAGCTTTCGGTACAGTCGGCAAACGGAATTTATTCCCCTGAAGACCGTATGCAAATTCAGGTTGAAGTCTCTCAACTCGTCGATGAAGTCAATCGCATTGCTTCTCATGCACAGTTCAACGGTATGAACATGCTAACAGGATCTTTCGCATCTGACAGTGAAAGCGGTCGAATCATGCAGTTCCAAGTAGGAGCAAACATGGACCAAAACGAACGAGTATTCATCGGCACCATGACAGCAGCAGCGCTCGGCCTCAGCGACGCACAGGGTGAGACCGGCACCATTTCAATCTCGACCCCAGATTTTGCGAACCAAGCTATTGGTACAATTGACACCGCACTGCGACAAGTTTCTCAGCAGCGCGCAGACCTGGGTGCATATCAAAACCGGTTTGAGATGGCAGCTCAAGGTGTTGCTATTGCGTCGGAAAATCTTGCAGCCGCTGAGTCACAGATTCGTGACGCAAATGTTGCCTCCGAGATGGTGGATTTTGTTCGTAATCAAATTTTGACACAGTCGAACACCGCTATGCTCGCACAGGCCAACCTACAGTCGCAGTCTGTGCTTCAGTTGCTTGGCTAAGTTGGGGCACAATTTTCCTGTTTTCCTAAAGAGATCTCTGGACGTCATCTCTTTGGGCGTTTACGACAGGGGGAGATCGCGCTCTCCCTCTGTCACTTTTCTTACACGGAGGTAAGAAATATGTCTATAGATATGCCCGGTCTACCGGGGTATAAAGCGGCAGTCCTTCGCGACTCAGAGCCGACACGGAAGGCGACCACCGAAGCTTCACTGCAGGCGGTTCGAGCTGCGGCAAAAGCCGCAGCTGAAAATGTGGCTATGCAGCAGCGGCAAGCCGCGCGAGAACCTTTACTAAGCGACCTCGAACAAGTTTCAGGGGTTTTTAACCACCGGCTTAAGCTGTCGGTAAATAACGAGCTCGACCGCGTCATCGTCAAGATCATTGATCGCGACACCGATAAAGTTATTAAGGAGCTTCCGCCAGCCGAGCTACAACGAGTCTATTCAAGAATTCGTGATGCAATAGGACTTTTGGTGGACACCGAGATATAATTCGGATTTGGGTCTATCTTTGGCCCTGAGGCGCACACCATGTCCAACATTATTATACCTGGGGTATCAAACAGCCAGATGGACACTCGACGCATGGTCGACGAACTCATGGAAGTTGAGCGTCGGCCTGTTGAGCGTCTGGAGAATACTCGGGATGCGTATCAAGCAGAACGTAGAGCCTGGCAGGACATTGGGCGACAACTTAATACGTTCCGAACATCGGCGACGAAGTTGTACGGCTTTGAGAGTCCGTTTGCCGAGCGTATTGCAAGCTCGTCTGATCCGAGTTCTTTAACCGCAGTGGCTTCACGGGCTGCACAGGAAGACGTAAGCACGATTGAAGTGCTCCAGATTGCGCGTGCAGATGCCTTCGCCTCACAACAACTACCCAGTGATTACCACGTTGAGGCAGGTCGTTATGGCTTCCAGGTTGGAGAGCAAGAACAAGCCTTCGAGTTCCGTGGCGGAAATTTGTCCGACTTTGCGGCAGCTGTCAACCGCCATGCTGGCTCGCTATTACGAGCTCGAGTTGTACGGGACACCGCGCAAACACAGGTTCTTGCTTTTGAATCTCGTCACGAAGGGCTGGAGAACCGCCTGAGTTTTACCCACCAAAGTGAGCAAATGGCCTTAGACATAGGAGTTATCGCTCCAAGTGAACGTGCAGGTTTTGCTTTTGAGCTTACACGTGCTACCGCTCCTCGTAATCCAGATGCGTTACAGATTAGTGACGACCAACTATTTCTTGACGCTCAGAGCGAGGCGCAGCTACCTACCCCTTCACCTATGAATATCTACGCGGGCATGATGCTCGAACTCGAGGTGCGGTTTTCCGAGCGCTTAGACGGCCCACCCGCACCTCCTCCCCCACCCGGGCCCTCTGTTCCAGACCTTGGCTCGGTTAGTTTAGAAGATGTAACGGTATTCAACGCTCCAAGCAAAGCACTTTTACCGGAGAGTATTGAGCCGGAAGAGCAGCCACGTGTCGACAGTAACGAAGTTGTATTTGCGCTGAGTGAAGGGAGCCGTGTTCCGCTCCCTGAATTACCGGACTCCGAAGGGTTCAGTACGGTCCGCATACCAGTTTCTGAGTATGTGCAAAGCCTTGAAGGCTTGGAGCTGGTGAATCGCAACACACATCGTGATATTGAAATTCGCTCCGCGCGAGTATTTGATCCGGAAGCAATTGGTGAGTATGAACCGGTGAATCCATTGCGGACAGCACAAGATGCCAGACTGCGGGTAGAAGGTATTGATGTCACACGGAGTAGTAATACGATTGACGATATTATCCCAGGGACCACCCTAAATTTACATCGGCCAAGCGCGGGTGAAATAGAGATAGCGGTTGAACCGGACCGAGAATCGGCTAAAGACGCGGTTATCGAGTTTGTCGCATACTACAATCAGATCATCCGGGACGTAAACATTCTCACGCGTTCTGAGACAGATATTATTGATCAAATTGAGTATTTTTCCGATGACGAGCGGGAGCAGGCACGAGAGCGACTTGGTTTGCTTCAAGGTGACAGCACACTCAATCAATTGCGTACACGTCTGCAAACAATTACAATGAACGCGTATGATACAGGGCCGGACTCTGACCTGCGACTGCTGGCCCAGATTGGAATATCCTCAAATGCAGGAGGACCAGGCCGTGGGTTTGATCCTGGACGTCTCCGCGGGTACCTGGAAATCAACGAGAATATGCTCGACGCTGCCTTAGAAAACAATTTTCAAGAGATTAGAAGATTGTTCGGCTCGGATTCCGACGGTGACCGTGTCATTGATACTGGAGTTGGATACACGGCAGGTGAGTACATTCGCGGCTATACTCAGATCGGCGGAGTCGTAGCAACTCGTACCGACAGCATAGATACGCGTATTACCAACACAGATCGCCAAATTGAAGATTATGGCGAACGCCTTGATCGCCGTGAGTCCGAGCTGCGCAGAGAGTTTAGTCGCATGGAAGGAGCTCTGCAAGAACTCGAACAAAGCAGAAGCCAGGTTGAGGGAATGAATCCTAACTCGGGCTCGAGACGTTAAACAGCATCTTGTTCATCACAGCGTCTCGTACATGGTATGTCCATAGCTCATACATCAATGTAGACATCAGAAGAACATGAGTCAGAAGGAGTAGAGGTGGTTATTCTCATTGACAAGGAAGTAATTGATTTCACCATCGAGGACGAAACAACCCTTGGTGAGGTTGTGGACGAGCTTAAACAGTTCCTTTCACAGCAAGCGCTTGGCGTGACCGAAATTCTTGTAGACAACGCTCCAACTACGCAGGCAGATGACTCGTGGAAGCGTCAAGGTCTAGCAGAGGTCGAGACGTTGGATATTCGCACCACACAGCTC
>CAZQIK010000059.1:0-7511 GCA_964593085.1 uncultured Spirochaeta sp. | reverse complement strand
TCAACACCTGCACATTCTGCGGCTGCTGAAACTGGTCGATATACTCCTGACCGGCGCCGGATAAAGAGACCGAGGTGGAAATTGAGTTTGAACAGGGCTTCCCTGTTGCGCTGGACGGCGAGAAGTTGAAACCGCTGGAGATCTTGAGCCGCCTCAATGTCATTGGTGGTGAGAACGGTGTAGGTCGCACCGACCTGGTTGAGACGCGCCTTGTTGGTATGAAGAGCCGTGGTGTGTACGAAACGCCAGCAGGAACCATTCTGTACGCTGCGCTCCGAGAGTTGGAGATGATAACACTAGACTTCGACACCTTGAGCATGAAGAATCAGCTGGCCTTGAAGTATGCCGAACTAGTATATGCTGGAAAATGGTTTACCCTCTTCCGTGAGTCCATGGACGCATATATGGCTAAGGCCGGGCAGTATGTGACAGGTAAAGTAAGAATGGTGCTTTACAAAGGTAACCTGAGTGTTGGCGGGCGCACGAGCCCATACTCATTGTACATTGAAGATCTCGCCTCGTTTGGTGAAAGTTCCTACGATCATGCCGACGCTACCGGTTTTATAAACCTGTACGGTTTATCTACCGGAGTTGCAGCCATCGTACACCGAAAAGCACCGGGTGAGGGCGGCCCAGCCGATGAGATGCGGGCAATGGCCGGATTTCATGAGAAATAGACCACTACAACTCAGCCGGAGGACGAAATGCCAAAGTATCAGAACCTGAACACATGCAAAACCTATCTTGAACTGCTGAGCCTCCCAAAGCTTGAGATATCGCAAGCCTTGGCAGAGAACGGAACTGACCGCATTAAGCGCTTTGAAGTTCCAATTGGCGCCGGACTGCAGTACAACTATGCGGCAAAGGCGGTTGGCGAGGCCGCGCTCGCAAAACTTGAGGAGCTCGCAGAGGAGCAGGAACTCATTCCAAAGTACCAGGCGCTGCTCAATGGTGAGACTATGAATACCGGCGAAAACCGCATGGTCCTGCACCACCTTGCCCGCGGCCGCCTCGGAGATGATGTTCGTTCAGAGGACAGATCCTTGACGGAGTTTTACCGGCAGCAAAATGAACGAGTGAGCGCATTTGTCTCGGCGGTCCAGTCCGGCACAATCTTGGGCTCAACCGGCAAACAGTTTGATACCGTCGTGCAAATAGGTATTGGTGGCTCCGATCTAGGCCCCCGTGCCTTGTACATCGCGCTGGAAAACTGGATGCGTGCCAATGGTAACTCACCCAAGATGAAAGCTGAGTTCATCTCAAATGTGGACCCGGACGACGCTGCCGCAGTCATGCGGCGCGTAGACCCGGAAACGACCTTGTTCGTGCTGGTTTCCAAAAGCGGCACCACTCAGGAAACCCTGACCAATGAAGAGTTTGTGGTGCAAAAGTTAGGCACCGGTCCACACGCCCTACCTGCACCGCGTAAGCACATGGTGGCGGTAACCTCGGAAACCAGTCCGCTTGCGAAGTCCGATGCCTACCTCGATGCATTCTTTATCGATGATTACATTGGCGGGCGGTACTCGGCAACAAGTCCGGTTGGCGGAGTTGTGTTGAGCCTGTGTTTCGGTAGCGATGTATTCGAGGCGGTACTTGCTGGCGCGCACGAAGCCGACAGGGCGGCGCTGGAACCTTCACCTCGGGCTAACGCAGCTATGCTCGATGCGTTAATTGGCGTGTATGAACGTAACGTTCTCAAACTACCCGCAACCGCCGTCCTTCCCTACTCTCAGGCCCTTTCACGCTTCCCGGCGCACCTGCAGCAGTTGGACATGGAGAGTAACGGTAAAATGGTCGCCCGTGACGGTGAGCCTATTGCCTATGAAACCGGACCGCTTGTATTTGGTGAACCTGGCACAAACGGGCAGCACAGTTTCTACCAACTCTTGCACCAGGGCACCGACATTGTTCCACTGCAGTTTGTTGGTTTCCGCGAGTCACAGCTGCATGAAGACATCGATTTCCAGGGCTCAACCGGGCAGCAGAAACTCAACGCAAACCTTGCCGCACAGATTGTCGCTTTTGCCTGTGGCAAGGAAGACGAGAATTCGAACAAATATTTCCCGGGTGGACGGCCTTCAAGCCTAATTCACGGTGACCGGCTCAAGCCTGAAGCGCTCGGCGCTTTACTTGCACACTTTGAAAACAAGGTGATGTTTCAGGGTTTTCTCTGGAATTTAAATAGTTTTGACCAAGAGGGTGTCCAACTTGGCAAGGTCCTCACTAAACAAGTGCTTGGCGGTGATATGCCCAAGCACCTACGAGCTTTTGCTGATTTACTTGGTGCGGCGCCGGACGCCACGTAACATATAGCTACCGAGAGGAGCGTGCGCATGGCACGGAACGTGCGCATGCTGTGCGGCCCAGTGCCTCACATTGATACAAGCAACTCCTGCGCAGTGTCTCCCATGGAAGAGGCAGGATCAATCTCCTGCGTCTGCCTCAGATACATATGCGCTGCACCACGATTACCCAGCCCGTGGAAAGCTAAGGCCGTAAGCAGGTAGGCCCGTTGCAGGCCAGCCGTATTGTCGTCGTCGATGGTGCGAACATAGCCACGCAAAAGTTCAAGCGCATCTGCATAGGCAAAACTCTCAATGAGTAGCGTAGCATGTAGTACGATCTGCTCGTGGTAAAAAGGATCTCCCGGCTGGCTACGCATGCTCTGCAGTTGCTCAATAGCCGCTCCAATTTGATGTTGGAGCACCGAACCCCACGCCTCAATTAAAATCGCAAGATCATCGGATTCAGGAATACTAAGTCCCAACAATACTCCAAGTGGGCTGTCTTGAAACTCGGCCAGCAAGTCGCCAGACCCTTGCTCTAATAGTTCAAAGACACTCTGGGGATCTATGCCATACTCATGTAACAGCTCGGCAACCACAGGCGGAAACCGAAACCCGGCTTCACCGCCCAGTGACCGGATATCTACCCCGCGATGAATCTGGCTCGCAGAATAAAGGTCGCCAACCCGATAACTGCCACGCCGAAACAGATACACTGGCTCGGAGTACCCTTCGAGGCGTAGTTCCGTTGGACCAAATACGCGGAACCTGTCATCAGGCCGGAGAGAAGCGCCAGGTTCGGCCTGTTCCCAACCGTCGGGGGTGAGTACCTCAAGCCGACCGGATACTTCTTCGAGTATTAGTTCAACGCGAGCAACAGTAGGTGTACGTGCTTCGGTTTCCGACAGCTCACCGGAGTCTTTGGACGGCTCAACGGTGTCTGCTTCGCCCCCGTCAGGAAGGCGATACGGCGCTATTTCCTGCGCATCCAGGCGTTGCTGCTCCCCCAACGGGAGTGTCAGCATGAGGATAAACATAACAAAAGCGACAAAGAGCCGCATGGAACCAACTCCTTACTTGCGGAAAAACCCCAATGCGGCTCCCGCAAGAGCTCCTACTCCACCCGAAACCAAGACCTGCCTACGGACTTCTTCCACGCCTGTAATGGCGCGCCCAAGTCTAGAGAACATGTCCGATGAAGGCGCAATCAACTCCATGGGAGAAACATAACTTCCAGCAACCCGTCCGAACAGCAAGTATCCGGCAACAAGCCCCAAACCAGCAAAAATTAAAGAAAGCTTTGCAATCGTGTTCACCGTCATCGCTCCTATTGATACTTTACAGTAAGAGTATACCACTGTGGTAGCCCTTTGACGCAGTTTTACAGCTTGTGTATCATCGTACACTAAGGAAACGCATTCCTATTCGCTCCCAAAGGATACCCACACATGAAACGAAAATTCAACTTCTCCGCTGGCCCATCGACCCTGCCGCTACAGGTTCTCGAAGAGATCCAACGGGAGATCGTCGACTATCGCGGCAGCGGTATGTCATTAATCGAAGCAAGCCACCGCGGCGCCGAATACGAGGCGGTCCACAACGAGTGCATTGAACATATCCGCACCCTGCTTGAGGTGCCAGCAAACTACAAAATTCTCTTGCTTAGTGGCGGCGCAACGCTGCAGTTTGGTATGGTGCCGCTCAACCTCCTGCACTATGCCCCTGAGGGCCAAGCCGCCGACTACGTCATTAGCGGAGCCTGGGCAAAAAAAGCCCACCAGGACGCTGCAAAGCTTGGTGCTACTCACATCGCTTACGACGGTGCGTCATCAAGCTACACCACTCTTCCGGAGAACATGCGCTTGTCGGAGAATCCTGTCTACCTTCACATTACCTCAAATGAGACGATCGGAGGTATTCGTTGGGTGGAGTGGCCGGATACCGGCGCGGTGCCACTCGTGTGCGACATGTCAAGCGACATAATGAGTCGACCGCTTCCAATTGAGAAGTTCGGTATCATCTATGCCGGGGCCCAAAAGAACTTGGGGCCAGCAGGTGTAACGGTAGTAATTATTCGTGACGATATCGTCCAGAACTCTCCGTCTCAACTGCCTGCATACTTGCGATACTCGGTGCACGCAGACAGCAACTCTCTGTACAATACTCCACCGGTGTTTTCGATCTTTGCCATGAATCTGGTCCTTCGCTGGGTCAAGAAGCAGGGCGGGGTAGCAAAAATGCAGGAGCTGGCAGAGCAAAAGGCGGAACTCATTTATTCCGCAGTGCAGGCAAGCGACGGCTTTTACACATCTCCTGTTGATCCAAAGTATCGTTCACTCATGAACGTGGTTTTCCAGATTGCGGACGCATCGCTCGACTCAACTTTTATTGATGAAGCGACAAAACACGGCATGGTTGGGCTGAAGGGGCATCGCAGCGTTGGCGGGCTACGGGCATCGCTTTACAACGCCATGCCGGTATCGGGCGCCGAAGCGCTGGCGGACTTTATGCGTTCATTTGCGACTCGTCGCCGGTGAGGCTGAGAAAAAACATATAATTGGCTTGAATAGAAGAACCACCTATCTGTCAAGGCCGGTATAACCGGCACTACACCAAACAATGTATAGTCAGGGCAACACGCCCTCATGAGTAAGTGGAACGTCCCCTAAGGGACTCCAAAAAGCCGGCAGTTCGTGCTGGCTTTTTTGTGTCCGCTCTACGCGCTTCTGCAATCGCTAACCGGCATCGGTAGCATTGCGAATCTCAACAGGCTGACGGGTCGACTCAATCACATCACGCCAGAGACTGCTCTCCGGGTCCACATAGTTTCTGCTCGTTACCGCAATGGGGATAGGCAGGTGCACAAAGTAATTATTGATGAGGCTTATAAGGATTTTGGTCTTACCTGACATCGCGGCATGGACTGCATTACTACCGAGCCGGGCGCAGTACACCGAATCGTTGGGATCGGCAACCGCGCTCCGAACGGTATAACTTGGGTCGATGTATTTAAGATTGACATGCATGCTGATAGAAGCAAAGTACTCGTTAATGCGGTCTCGGAGATAATGCCCTATATCGCCCAGTCGCCGGTTACCCGACGCATCGGTGGCATCATCCCCGCCATTAAGCAAGCTCTGGCCAGCGCCCTCCGCGACGATCACAACAGCATGCTGTCGTCGTTCTAGCCGGCCTTTCAATTGTTGCAAGAGCCCGTCTGGTCCGTCCAGGTCAAAGGGCACCTCCGGAATGAGCACAAAGTTCGCTTCATGCGAAGCCAATGCAGTATGAGCGGCAATAAAGCCCGACTCGCGCCCCATGAGTTTTACCAGGCCTATTCCATTTATCGCCGAGTGAGCTTCTACATGGGCACTGAAAACTGCCTCGGTGGCTTTCGCAACCGCGGTCTCGAACCCGAAAGACTTCTGAATAAAGCGGAAGTCGTTATCTATGGTCTTAGGGATCCCGATTATTGCGACCCGTAGTCCGCGACGCTCAATTTCCTCTGCAATACGCAGAGCTCCGCGCTGCGTTCCATCACCGCCAATGGTAAACAGGACATTCAGGTTGAGTCGCTCAATGGTGTCGACAATTTCCTCGGTACGCTCGCCTCCACCACGCGAAGAGCCCAGTATGGTGCCCCCAATTTTATGGATGTCGTCAACAACAGTTGGGTCAAGCGCCATAGGCTCCATGTTGTACTGAGCTATCAACCCCTTATAACCAAACCGGATTCCGCTAATACGGGTGACCCCGTACTGATGCCACAGACAGCGTACAACCGCGCGTATAACGTCGTTTAAGCCGGGACACAAGCCACCGCACGTCACGACGCCTGCATGCACGTGATTCGGAGCAAAGTAGATTTTCTCGCGTGGGCCAGCTATTTCAAGCAGTTCGTCTTCATCATAGCAACGGCTACCAGCGTCTGGATCGGTATTTACATCAAAGATAATGCGTTCACGGTTACTCACATAGTTTGCCAAGGAGTCCCCGGCCGTTGAGGAGTATCCAATGGGGGAATCTACCTTTGCCTCTCCTAAAGCTGGAACACGAAAATCGTAACTCATACTTTTACTCCCGTATCGTATTGTTCATTTGCAAGGGCTACCACTAACGACGAATGATCTCTCCGTCTTGGATGATCCGCTCGGCGTTCTCTACGAGTGACTCAGGAAAGGTGATTCCAATACGTTCGGCGACATCGAGATTAAGAATCATCTCCATTGCTTCGGCATCTTCCACCAGAATGGGCGGGATATCGCCGGGGGTCTCCCCCTCGAGGATCCGGTGAATGAGCTCGCCGGTAGTGCGGCCAATGCCGTACCAGTCGAAGCCCCAGGCAATCAACACATCGTTAGTCTCTGCCGATTCGGGATCGGCCGACAGGACCGGAACACCCGCCCCCATGGCGACCTCGGACAGCGCACTCAGAGCAGACACCACCTGATTATCGGTGCTCACGTAGATTGCATCGACGCGCTCAATAATAGACTGCGTTGCTTGTCGCACTTCTGCAGGGTTGGTAACGGTTTGACTAACAAACTCAATTCCAAGCTCATTTGCTGCAGCCTCGGTTTGCTCGGCAAGATACACTGCATTTGCCTCACCGCTTGAGTACACGTGACCTAGCCGACGAATATCGTATAGCTCCATGAGAAACTCAATCTGATCTTTAACCGGCGTCCGGTGGGTAACCCCGGCTATTCCCGGCGCTCCTTGATCTATAGCATCCACCAGCCCTGCGGACACCGGATCGGTTATTGCAGTATAAACTACCGGGATTCCACGCATAGCAGATTTGAGAGCCTGCGCGTTGGGTGTTGCTATACCTACCGCAAGATCGACCCGGTCGGCTTGAAACTTGGAGGCAATCTGTCTGGCTGCAGTTACGTCGGCTGCCGAGTCCTGCTGGTCAAATTGCAGATCGGTATAACCACGAGCGTCTAATTCGTCGATGATGCCTTGTTCCACCGCATTTAATGCCGGATGCGAAACGAACTTGGAGATGCCGATAAGCGTTCCGTCACGTTCGGAGGTACCGCCCGCGAATACCTGTGCACTGCCGAAAAGCACCGCTAAACATATGACACTAGCTAATTTTAATCGCATAATACTGCTCCTTAATCTGTCGTACACTTTTCTTTACTGTACGTCTCTGTTGGATATTCCCGTATCATAGCATGCACACCGGCTTCGGTGTAGGGTCGGTTACGCGTCGAC
>CAZQIK010000058.1:0-7572 GCA_964593085.1 uncultured Spirochaeta sp. | reverse complement strand
CAGAATACTCTGTGTGTCGGTCAAGATAGACCTGAGCACATACCATCATCCGTCTGCGCTTTGCGGTCGTGAAGACGCGGTAAAGTTCCTGCGGATCAATTCCGCGCCACGTTTTAACTTCTACAAACGTGATTAGGTTATCTCTTGTGCTAATTATATCGACTTCACCCCAGCGCGTTCTGAAGTTCTTTTCAACAATTATATACCCGGCAGCCTGCAAATACTTGGCTGCACATTGTTCACCAAACCATCCCTTGTCCACGGTATTCACACGTCGCAGTCCTTGCCGATCATTCAGCCAGCCTATCGCTCAGCTCACGAACAGATTACGCCTCCGCTTTCTGTGCGCGTTCCTGTGGATCTACTGCTCGCGCAATGAAGAAATCGCGGTTGGAAAACAAGTCAATGACCTCACCATCGTCCTCAGTATACTCCATTCCCTTTTCGCTTATCATGACCTTAATTTTCGGTTTGAGAGGAGCCTCACTATTATTCTCAATAACACGAGCAATGCAAGAATTGTTGAGCAAAACGATACTACCGATAGGATATATTCCCATAGTACGAATGAAAACCTTAAGAATCTCCGGATCAAAGCGTCGCGAGTTGTCACTAAGAATGTGACGCATTGCCGTATATCCAATCATTGAGCTCCTGTAAGGTCGGCGCGACACCATTGCCTCAAATGAATCAACAACTGCGATAATTCGAGCCGGTACGATAATACTGCCCGCCGAAAGAGCACGTGGATACCCGTTTCCATCCCACCGCTCCTGGTGCTGCAATGCCGCAAGTCCCACTTCTTCAGGATACTTCAACTCTCTAGTGATGATTTTGTAAGAATGGATTGGATGGGTACGCACTACTTTCAGCTCTTCCTTCGTAAGAGCACCCTTTTTTTCGCTGATTTCGGTAGGCAGGCGAAGCATGCCGATATCGTGAAGGAGCGCCGCCGTTGACAAGTGTAGCAGCTTATGTTTGGGCATCTCAAGGTTTTTACCAACGAGACTGGAGAGCACAACAGAGTTCAAAGAGTTTTCAACGATTCCAGCTTCCCCATGCAGCCCGTACAGTACAAACTGGAGTATATCGTTCTTGCGTTTAGCGACCAGACTGAGTAACCCATCGACGATACTATCGCTGATCTCCGAGGAAACACCGTTGCCGTTACGCACCTGCCCATGCAACTCCTTGAGCCGAGAAACAAGCCCGGAGTACTGGGCTACGATTTCTTGTTGCTCGGGCGACCGAAACGGTTGTTCAAAGAAGTTGCTTGCGGTTTGATCATCAACAGGCGTGTCTTCACTAAGAAGACTCCCCTCTGACTCGACTTCTTCCACTCCCCACTTACCCAAACGCTTGAGATCTTTCTCCTTAAGCGGCACGTTTTCCGGAGCAAAAAGATTGTCTCCGTCAAAATACACCGGCTTGGAGAACTTCATCCCCGGTTTAAGATTTGCAACTTTCCACTTGTCCACTTTTTCCCCTCAGTCGCCCAGATCGTCATCAATCCAACCGACAAAAACCAGAAGTTCCGCCAGGACGCGGTAGAACTCTTCAGGCACTAATTCGCCGATGTCGATCTCATATAGTGTTTCGGCTAACGAATCCCGTTTCTCAACCGGTACTCCATGTTCTTTTGCGATTCTTACAATTCGTTCAGCCGCTTCGCCACGGCCTTTTACCAAAACGAATGGAGCCGGATAGCGGGAGTCGTACTTAACAGCTAATGCTTTATGCACATTCACGCCTTCATATCTATATCCTGAATTATATCCATTGTCGACTCGGATGAAAAGCCGTCAAACTCCTGAGAACACACAAGCTTATCGATACTGATTCCGGCGTCCGAGAAACGGGCCTCAAACTCACCCAGTGAGTCACGGGCAGCGGTCGCCGCCGTGTCCGAGGAAGAGCTCAACATCACCTTGTATTTCCCATTACTGCGATTGGGCCGAATTTCACACCACCATCGTCCTTTGCTTCCCTCTACATCAAGAACTACTAGGTCGGTACCTGCTCCGGCTGTAGCACCAACAACACGCGTAGTGTCAAGTCGTAGCCGGATTCGACCTGCAAGCTCCGTAACGCCAGGCAAATCGGTCAACGGCTCAGCAGATTCGCCACGGCGCAGCCGGAACGGTACCACAACCCAGTGCGCAGCCGTACCAGGAACATGATTAAAGAGGCGCAAAAGATCCGCGCCGGGACCCTCAGGCAGCGCTAATTTTCCGGGGTCTGCGGGCGCGCCCAAGCCTCCACCAGGCCTCAATAAGGAGCGCAACTGACCAGAAATGTGTTGTATTAGCTTTTCGTGATCAACCGGCTGCGCATGGCCTCCTAAGGCACCTCTGCTGGCACCCTGCCGACCTTCACCCTCACCTGCATCTTCGCGCGCCTCCGAATCATTGTGTTCGGCATTTCCGTACACCGGCTCAAACAGAGCCTCACTCAGGCTGGCATCTAAGCCTTTGTCTTCAAGCAAGGCGGCAAGGCGCGTCAATCCTCGAAGTCTTCCAGAGGCACTATAAGCCTTAAATAGGGTGCGCAAATAGGCTATCCGATCCGGGTTTAACCCAATACCCGTCCTGAGCAAAGCCTCTACGATGCGTCTTGACACCACGTCATCGGCTATCGCGAAATCTCGAAGAATAGAGGCAATGGAATCACCCTTTGATTCAATAGGAACGCGAATGACAAGGCCGTCAGCATCTTGTGAGAGATCCGCCTTTAACCACTGACCCGGTTGTAGGTCTAACGACGAAAAAGCGGTCGCACTGCGACCGCTGAAATTGATGAGGAAACGCCCAGGACCGAGCACGCGTACCACCTCAACTGACACCGATTGCGTGGCGCCGGTTGGAGGATCGGTAAGGCGCGGAACGCCAACTATACGCGAAATCCGCCCGCTTTGGTCCATGCTTTACGTCCAGGCTACTGCCTATTCCGAAGCCTTCTTAATGTCGCTTTTCTTCCTGATGAGCTCTGCAACTTTAGCTCGCTTACCAACACGTCCACGAATGTAATATAACTTTGCTCGGCGGATACGACCACGTCGCACAACCTCTACTTTCTGAATGCGGGGTGATGCTAAAGGGAATATTCGCTCAACACCCACACCGTAAGATATTTTGCGTACCGTAAAGCTACGACGCACACCGGAGTGATTCTTTGCAATAACAAGCCCTTCGTAGACTTGCACTCGCTCGGTTTTACCTTCCACAATGTTAAAGTGAACTTTAACGGTGTCACCAATGCGAAAGTTCTCAACCTCCGGCTTCTCTTGCTCCGCCTCTACCATCCTTACCAAGTCCATCTCGGCCTCCTGAATCAAGTATCTTCATAATGGTCCGGCGATCCTCGGCCGAGAGACCGGCTTTTCCAAGCCGCCCCTGCTCCAAAAGCTCGGGTCTCACTCGAAGCGTCTTCTCAACGCTTTTACGAAATCGCCATTCCTCTATCTTTGCATGATGCCCCGAGAGTAACACCTCCGGCACCTGCTCCCCGTCCCATTCTTCAGGACGGGTATACTGGGGATACTCAAGTAACCCCCGTTCAAAACTTTCTTGCTGCAGCGATTCGCCCGAAATTACTCCCGGAACCCGCCGCATGACACCGTCAATTATCACCATTGCAGCTAACTCGCCAGATGCAATAACATAATCGCCAATTGATATTTCGTCCGTAACATACCGGTCCAGTACTCTTTGATCTATACCTTCATACCGACCACAGACAAACAGCAACTCATTTTCCTCTGCAAGCTCAGCCATTATCGCCGAGGTCAACGGATTACCTGAGGGGCTTGGATAAATTACCCGTTTTCCAGCCCCTTGTACCGAATGCAGCGCCTCAGCCACCACGTCCGGCTTCATTACCATCCCGGCTCCACCGCCGTACGGCGCATCGTCGCAACTTCTGTGCACATCATGCGCAAAGCTGCGTATATCTACGGCCTCGTACGCAAGTAGGCCTTTTTTTACCCCACGTGCCGCTATTGAACAAGCAAAGTAGCTATGAACTAGATCTGGAAACAGGCTCAATACCGTGAACTTCATTCCAGAATCCAGTCGACTAGCACCTCTATGCTCTTAAGTTCAAGGTCAACACGCCCAATATAGCGATCAAGAAACGGGACAACAATCATGGATCCGTCAAGCTTTTCGACGTCGATCATGTCATGTGCGCCGCTATTCCAGAGCGATGTAACGGTACCGACCACCTCACTTTCAAGCACAAGCTTGAGCCCGATCAGGTCCGTGATGTAGTACTCACCCTCACGTAGAGGTGCCGCTTGCTCACGAGGTACCCGCACCTCATATCCAGTTAGCAGGCGCGCCTCTTCCGGACTCTTCACTCCTTCAAACAGCACTAACACGTCGCCAGCATGACGACGTGCAGAGCTTATACAATGCGGCTTTCTGACACTACCTTTACATAGGGTTACCGACTCTAACTTAAGCAGATGTTCGACTTCCTCTGACAGGCTGCGTAGTTTCACCTCGCCGCGTACGCCAAAACGTGCGCCGACGATTGCTACCGCCAGTTCGTCCTTCATAGTGCCTTAATCCAGGATCTCAAGCACCACCCTCTTGCCAGTTTTAGTTGCCGCTGCGCTCAATATGGTGCGCATTGCTTTTGCAATGCGGCCATGCTTACCGATTACCTTTCCGATATCGTTCTGTGAAACCCGCAACTCTAGAATGGTTGATTTCTCACCCTCGATGAGGTTCACTTCGACATCTTCCGGATCATCGACGAGAGCACGTGCCACGTAATCTACGAGTTCTTTCTCCACGTCCGTCTCCTTCAAACGGCTACCACCGCAGTAACCGCATGTCGTGTAGTATTCCGGCCGACCCGAAGCTATTTCAGATAGATATTCTTCTTGTTCAGCAACTTACGAACGGTGTCCGAAGGCTCCGCGCCTTTATCAAGCCATTCGCGGATTCGTTCTTCTTTAACCTCGAGTTGTTTGTCTTCAACCTCGATAGGATGATAGAACCCTACTTCATCAATAGCTCGACCATCACGTGGCTCGCGGGAGTCCATTACGACGATACGGTAATACGGGCGTTTTTTTGCCCCGAATCTCTTCAGTCTGATTTTCGCACTCATTTCGGTAACCCTCCTCGGTGTTCAATTGGTAGAAACCGTTAATTTCCTTGCATTTGTGACAGCATTTTATTCTGATACTGTTTATTTTTCGAGGCCTTTTTTAGCATACCTCGCATTTTTTCAAAGCGCTTAAGCAAACGATTAACCTCAAAAACAGAGGTACCACTGCCTTTTGCAACTCTTTTACGCCGTGATGGACCAATGATGCGATGATTTTGTCGCTCTGTACTGGTCATTGAGAGGATGATTGCCTCCTCGCGGCGTATCTCTTTTTCATTGATCTCCTCACCCTGCAGTTGTCCTGCCAGGCCCGGAATCATCTCCGCAAGCTTTTCAAGCGATCCCATCTTTCTCAATCGGGAAAACTGATCTAGATAATCTTCTAAAGTAAACGTAGCCGACTGCAGCTTTTTCTGAAGTTCAAGCGCATCGGCTTCGTCTATGGTTTCCTGCGCCTTTTCGACAAGGCTCAAGACATCTCCCATTCCTAAAATACGAGACGCGATCCGATCTGGGTGAAAAGGCTCAAAGTCTTCCGGTTTCTCACCTACACCGATGAACTTGATAGGCTTACCGGTAACCGACTTCAAGCTCAGTGCAGCGCCACCACGCGCATCTGAGTCGAACTTGGTCAGCACGATTCCAGTGAGACCCACGCGTTCATCAAACGCTTTTGCAATTTCAACCGCATTCTGTCCGGTCATAGAGTCTGCAACGAGCAGGGTCTCAACCGGATCTACCGTTTTCTTTAATCGCTCAATTTCGCGCATGAGCTCGTCGTCAAGCTCCATGCGGCCGGATGTATCAACAATTACTGTATCAAAGATCGCGCTCCGTTTGGCATACGATAAAGCGGCCTTGGCCAGTTTCACCGGATCCGAGGCATCTTTTTCATGAAAGACCTCGACACCGACCTTCTCTCCAAGGAGAACTAATTGGTCTATAGCCGCTGGGCGAACCAAGTCGGCCGCCACCAACAACGGCCTGCGCCCCTCTTTCGCGAGACGAGCAGCAAGCTTTGCAGCGCTTGTCGTCTTGCCCGAACCTTGTAATCCGAGTAACAAGACCACCGAAAGCGTATCCGGCCCCCGCAGCTCAAGTTCACTACGCTCGTCCCCAAGTAAAGCAACCATGCGGTCATGAACAATCTTTACAAACTGCTGACCAGGAGCCACTGATTTCAGAACAATTTCACCACTGGCTTCTTCTATTGTGCTGTTCACAAAACGGCGCACAACGCGGACATTTACGTCGGCCTCGAGCAACGCCAGTTTGATTTCTTCAACAGCGTCGCGCACGTTTTTTTCGGAGATCTTATGTTGACCCGACATACGTCGTGTGACATCGGAAAACTTACTGGAAATGCGCTCAAGCATTGTGTGGGAACCCCGCTACGTGTAAAGCTACTTATATCGCAAACAGTTCCATACTGTCAACCAAGCGGACCCGTAGGAGGGATCCGTAGCTATTGAGCGGTGACTCAGCATAGCGTGTTACCGAATTTCAAAAAAATGGCGGTTCTGGTAGTTTATACGCCGCTGAGATTCATCAAGATACTGACTTCTTGGGTACTCATTGACTACAACACTGTAGTGTAGTCGTGACTCCTGCATGTTCCGCCGGTCGGAGTCAGCCTCGTACAAGGAACCGAGAAGGTAGTGCACCCGATCGCGTCCATCGCGACTTGGATACTCACTAAGGTGTTGCTCTAAAAGATCGATAGCACCACCAATCTCACCACGCTCGGCACGTCTTTCTGCCGCTGTTTGTAGCAAGCCCGCCGCTGGCATATGCCCGGCATCAAGCAGCCGCTGAAGCAGCTCTTCCGCCTCGGAGTCGCGCCTTTCAAGTAGAGCATTCTCAAGCTCCTCATGCATTTCACGAGGGCTCATGTCGGTGAAACTCTCTTCTGGAAGCTCGCGTTCGGAACTGTCGATCTCGGCATCCTCCATCGACTCAGCTTCCTTCGCGGCATCTTGGTCCACATTCGCCAGATCCTCAACCGGCACCGTGTTCAGTACGAGATCTTGCGTCTCTTCTGAACCAAGTGTCAGATCTTGTCTCTGAAACTGGAGTCGGTGTGCCCCTTCGCCATGGGTGCGAAACACAAACTCGGTTGTCTCGGCGTGATGAATGCGCCGCCGGAGCTCGGGTGCTCCTGGATCGTCCGAGCCAAGATAAATCCAACCTAAACCAGGCAACTCGACACTCACCTCTTCACCAACGCCTGCATTAAGTTCCCGGATAGGCGCTGAGCTTTGCTCACTATCCGGGCTTAATTCGCGTGGGGTGTTCGGCGGTGCCGCGGGTGCCGCGGGTGCCGCAGGAGACTCGGAGACCGAGGGTTCAAGCTGCGGATCTGCGGGCGGGGCCGGGCTTTCATCTGGCTGCGGATCTGCGGGCGGGGCCGGGCTTTCATCTGGCGACGGCGCCTGTTCCGGCATCGACATGACG
>CAZQIK010000057.1:0-7632 GCA_964593085.1 uncultured Spirochaeta sp. | reverse complement strand
GGGGATGAGATCGTTCAGGCGCAAGCCGGCAGCTTTTACGGCGGCTGGATTACCCCAAATATCCAGGGCCCGTTCAAAGGCGGCCATGGAACCTGGGGCTGGTAGCTTAGGTATGCGGGGCGCTGCCTGCTTCACGTACTGGAATGGTGATGGCGAAGCAGGTACCGCGCTCACGAGGCACCTGCTCAAGTTCGGTGCCGAGTTGGTGGCAAAGAGACTCAACAATGAGGAGTCCAAGACTCCCCTTTGTGTGCTCTCTCCAGTCTGGCGGGAGACCGCCGCCGTCATCTTCAACGGTGAGCACCAGCGTGTCTTCAGTGCTGCGTATAGACACCCAAATGGTTCCGCTTGCAGCACCAACAAATGCATGTTGGGCTGCGTTACTCAGGAGCTCATTCGTAATCAGCCCAATCGGAATGGCAACATCAAGACCGATATGGCAGGTTTCGAGCCGCTGCTCAAGCACAATACTTCCATTTCCTGCTGGCTTGGGTAGCACCGTGAGATGCGTTACATCACGCAGATAGTGTGCAAGGTCAATTGCGGCGTAGTTGTGTTCTCTGTATAACAACTCATGGACCAAAGACATAGTAATGACTCGGCCTTCGGTTGCTTCCAGTACGCCGTGAGCAGTCGAGTCCGAAACGGCTTGACGCTGTAGCGCAATGAGGCTGGCCATGAGTTGCAGGTTATTCTTGACCCTATGGTGCACTTCTTGTAACAAGACTATCTTCTCATCTAGAGATGCGTTAAGCATGGCCTCGGTGCGTAGGCGTTCCTGTATCTCTTGTTGAATGTGAACAGATGCGTTGCTTACTGTTTGCCGTACACTACGAGTCTCAAAACAGTGATCCTTGCTCTCGGCAACGCCCCACCACTGCGGGAGGTCTTGAGATAGCTCAACCTGAGCCACATCGCGTGCAAGTCGCTTTAAGGGCTGTGACACGATTTGGCGCAAAGCTGCAACAAAGATAATAATAGGAATGAAGAGGACAATAAGTTGCAGTAGCAACGTAACTAAGAGCTGAGTTCCTGCAAAGAGTAACTGCCGACGTGGCAGGAAGGAAATGCTCATGTGCCCCAGCTTCAACTCCTCATTTCCCCGTATGTGCGTGAGCTCCCAGCGCACGGTGTGGGTTGCTGTGCGGGCCTCTTCGGCCGGGACCGAGGAGGCATAAATGACCTGGCCATCTGAAATGTCAACGACGACTTCAGCAACGCCTGTCATCTGGGAGAGGCTGTCGGCGATCTGGACCGTCTGCTCGGTGTTGAAGATCCAGACAAGATACGAAACAACCGGTACAATATGCTGCTCCACGCGGGCTATTTCACGCTCCTGCAGACGCTGATCGAGCTGGTACTGGTTCCACACCGTAATTGTCACAACTAAAGTGGCCGTGAGGAACAGCGTTCCGCCAACTAAGATGCTGAGACGACGAAAGATTGAGAAAGTAGGAGTCACGATCCAGGCCCAAGAAGTTCGCGGTAGAAACGGTCATAGGTACCGTCGGTCTTGAGTGACCGTAACGCCGTTTCAAGCTCCGGAATTAGGTCGGCGTGGCGGTGGTGTAGAAACAGGTATATGGGCTGCATCGCGAGGGGTTCCGGTGCACGTATGATGTCGGCGGAAGGGTGGCGTGCGATCCAAGCCAAACCCCGTAACTTGTTGTACAGCGCCACCTCTATGCGACCTGCTTGGAGCATAGTAAAGAGCTGCTCCTCAGATGCGGCTATGCTCAAGGATCGCGTGTCGGTTACATTTTCCTCGTAAATCTTCCAACCCCGTATATACCCAACGTGGTAATTGCCAAGTGCGCTGAAATCTGCCGGTGTTCTGTCGCCCGCACGGACAAAGGCACTGAACTCCCAGATTGCGAGAGGTTCATGAACCATGCGTAGGTTGGGGTATAAGGTACCGATTGCCTCAATGCGGCCAAACTCCCCGTCAAGTCTGCCCGCGTTTGCATCCTGAAGTGCTCGTTCTGAAGGTAGGTGCCGAATCTCAAGCTCTAGACCCATGCGGCTAAATGCCTCGTGCAGAACATGGTCATAGAACCCGCTACCGTCCTCAGCCGAGAATGGCGGGGTGTCGGCGGTTGCCAGTACCAACGGTTGTGAAGCAGTAGCTGTAACTGGCAGAATAAGGATGAAGAGCAGGCTCAACAAGGCTCGGCATAGAAGCTTTGTTATGCAGTCCATACCCCAACTGTATCATAGCCCTATAAAGAAAACCAGGTGGATCAGCTACCGGGATCTGCCAGTTTGTCTTGCACCGGTGAGCAGTTAGTTGTCGTGGGCCCAATGCAGTGCGCTTGGTTGCGGGGTGAGCAAGGGTGTAACGGCTCGTTCGCCGGAGCTCGCCTGCGCCGCTGCGCCCGCCTGCGCCCCGCTCGCCTCTAAGCCAGGGTACGTTCCGGATATTCGGGCCGCAGCCTCGGCGTCAACTGCACGCATGTTCTCCAGAAGGCTCTGTGCTTCATTGATGTGGCCAAGGTGGAGCGCTGCACGAATTGAGATACTAAGCGCCGCCACCGAAAAAGGCCGCGTGCCAAGAACTTTCTCTGCCCGTGAGCGGGCTGCCGGGAAGTCTCCCTGTAACAGCTCAATGTTGGCCAAGTTAAGTGCAGCCGGAACATTATCCGGGGCTGCCGCAAGGATCTCTTGCAAAACCCCCTGGGCCAACTCGATTTTGCCAGCGCGGGCATGCAAGATCGCAAGGCGGTTGAGGACACTGAACCGTGCCCTAGTTCCAGCCTTCAGTGTTGCTGCCTCCGCCTGGAGTAGTTCACCTTGCCGGTCATACAACCACACAACCAGTTCCTTGCGGCTCCTTTCGGCGTGAAGGTGCACTGCGGCCGCCTCTGGCGCCACCACGGTAAAGCCAGCCGGGCCTAAGGGAATAGCGGGATAAAGCGCGCGCTGTTCGGCAAGCGGAAGAAACTCAAGCTCCTCCCCGTGCGTTTGGATGAGACGTGATGCCTCTTCCCAGGCTGCCGGGAAACCTTGCTCAAGGATGGTGGTCTCAACCGGGATCCAGAGTGTTCCCCTATGCCGGATAACGCTGCGCCGTTCATTGGTGTAGAGCCATTCATTGGCCGCAGGCTCCTGCGTATCAAAGGCAATAAAAACATGCCCGGGGGATGTCATGATTGCGGTTTGAATTCCCACTGTTTCATAGAGCGAGGCTAGCAGCGATGCTGTGTCGTCACAGTCGCCGCTACGAACGCGTAGGGTAGTGCGCGGGAAGCGCACCGTATCCAGAGCATCGCTACGGCCGAACACCTCGGTGAATGGCGATGCAGGGTCTTCCACATAGCGTATTCCGTAGACGCCAACGGCATCGGCAAGGAGTGCCGCTTGCCGTGCCCTCTCGCCCAGTAGGCCCGCAAAGGCGTCGGGGGGCTCGCCGCTGTTGGCGCTGCCCAGAACGCTGAGCGCAAAGGTCTGGACAGTTTCATCGTTTGGTGTAATGAACGATGCCAGCTTGCCGGAGTCGTCCCACAAAAGTGCGGTGTTGCGGCGCATCATAACGGTGCGGTTAAGCGTCATCTGCTGTTCGGTTCCATCATGCAGGTAACTCAGCTCAATGTTAAACATCACCGGCATGTCTTCCTGGAGGCTCAGTACCTCAGGTGCAAGGGTCACATACACCGGAACCTCCGCAGACTCACCCGGTGAAAGCGTTGGGATGGGCTCGGTCTCTGCAGGATAATCTGCAAAGCGGAACGATGTCGTAACCCGCAGCTCAGTAAGCTCTTCATCTAAGGTGTTGGTGATCTGTAGCTGGCCAGCGGGAGTTTTGCGGTAACTCCGAATAAGCGCCGGGAAGATATCGCTTAGACCCGCAACCTCAACGCGTGGTGGGCGTGGCGGCGGCGCTTCAAAGGCCTGGTACTGCCGTTGAAACGTGCTGAGCCGTCTCGCAACCCGCTCGTACTCGTCGGAAAAGCCGCGTAGGCGCGCGAGCGACTGCTCAAACTGTTGGACGGTCACAGTGTACATAGGGGCTGCGCTCTCCGGGCCAATTGATCTGCGAATCTCAAGTGCTCGCTCTGCCCCCAGGCTGGCTCGGTCTGCAAACAAGAGCCCTTCACTGCGGTTAAAGGCGTCATTGGTCTGCTGGTCGAAGGGATTAAGGTCGAGTGCGCTCCGTCGCATCTCTAAGGCAAGGCCTGGTGCGCTGGCGTCCTCGTAGAGTCGCGCAAGATTCTCAAACACCGTGTGCGAGCTGGGGGTGGCGGCCCGTTGCGCGTTCAATGCAAGCACCTGGGTATCGAGCTGCGACAGCTCGGTTGCAAGACCCGGGTCAATGAGTCGAAACATGCGCTGCGCAGTTGCGCTGAGGCCGTAGATGTAGCCACGCTCGGCATCAACCGCAATCGACCCAACAAGAGAAAAATCTCCCTGTAGTGGAGCCGGGAGATTTGCCATGCGCCAGATGGGTCTTCCGAGTTTGTCAAAGCGGTAAAGTGCCTCGGTACTGAGCAGGACAAAAGAGCCGTCCGGTAAAACACGCAGCGCACGCACCGCACGCCTGTCCGCCTCCGACATCAACGGGATAATGCTGTCAAGACGCTGACCCTTGGCCGAGTACACAAGCGCTGCGCCGAGTACCCCATCCCAGGTCCAGATAGTTGCGTCCGGACCTGCGGCGAGAATTGTGGTGAACGCGTTTTCGTGAGCACGCAGATCCAGGCTGTGCATGCTTGAGTTGTGCACACGCACGGTTTGCTGCCCAGTGGTTGCAACGTAGCTCCCGTCCGAGAGCGCGGCAGAAGCTACCGGGTTTGCAATACCCAGCCGCAGCCTTTGGTGCCGTGGATGACCGGGGTGAATGACAAAAAGATCCTCACCCATGCCACGAGCAAATACGGTCCCTGCCGCGGTGACCCGTACATCAACTCCATAGTTCGTACTGTCCCGCGTGTAGATCTCGCTCCCTGGTTTCGCAACCTCGCGGTAGAGGTGATCCAGCTCCATGGCAACAGAGAGTGCACCCAGAAAGATATTGCCGTCTGGGCCGATATCAATCGAAAGGGGAAAAACCCGAGCTGTATGCCCAAGATCAATCATCGAAATCATTGAACTGCTGAACTCATCTAGAAAGAGCGGTATCTCGGCGTTTGGGTCGATATTTGGATCACCCACGGATTCACGCAAGGAGTAGTGCAGGTAGCGGATGGCGTGTGCCGTGAGGCGGGGTAGGTGCGTATCCCAGGCACCAAACAGCGGGAAGTCGACTGAGCTTTGAGGATCATGAGTGCGGCTGAGCTGCAACACCATGGAGTTACCGGCGGCGCTGCGCTGCGCCAGAACTCGTAAGCTGTACTTGGGCGTGATCTTGGGCACCTCCGCGGCACGCCCAACCCGGACCTCAACAAGGTCACCAAACAACACGTTTGCTTCATGCGCCGCCTGCTGCAGGAGCGGTTCAAGCTCATGGCGGAGTTGCGGCGAGTGGAGACGCGGATCGGGGAGTTCTAACTGAATAGTTTCAGGTGGTGCGGCCCACAGGAGTATGGGTGCCAACTGAGAAACAGCTATGATCAGAATGAGTAGGCGATTTTGCTGCACCCCGGCCTCCTGCGCGCATGTGCGCTGCTTAACGCTACGCTACGCCACGCATTGCGCTCTGTCAAGTTTGCCCGGCGACGTGCAGCGAGCGCCCGTGTAGTGGCGGGTTCCGTCTGGCCAGACTCAGCGGCATCATTGTGTGGTGCGGTAATTGGTGCTACTCTTGGCAAAGCACCAGCCTTGGAGAGGAACTCATGCTGCAAAAAATCGGTTCAGTCCTGTGCGTCGCGCTGTCTGTGTTGTTCATCATAGCAACACCGGAAGTCGTGTCGGCACAGCAGAGGGCCCTTGTTGCGTATCTTGAAGGACAGGCTGTCGTGCAGTCGTCGCTCTCGGAAAGTTTACCGCTCGAGATTGGTGACGAGCTTCCCTCTAATGGAGTACTTGTTCTCAGAGACGGCGCACAGCTGGAGCTTGATCTACCAACCGGCCGCATCTTGCTGACAAAGGCAGGCAGCTACGAGCTTGAGAAGATCATAGGCCGGAGCGCCGCAACCCCGGCGCGTGGTCTTGGAGAAATGGTGCGCACTCGGGTTCGCAGTATGAGCTTTGACCTACCCGCCCCGCGAGCAGGCGTTGCAGCTGGTGTTCGTGGTGCAGAGGCAGATACCTCAGAGGCCACTCTGCCCTGGGCGGGTGGTGAATTGGTAGACGAACTTTTTGCAGAGGCGTTAGCCTATCTTGACGCTGGCCTGTACCTGACTGCCCGCCAAACTCTGGAAGATGCCGATGCGCTTGGCGCGGAAGGCCCTGAGTTTAGCTTTCTTCTTGGCTATCTGCGCTATCTCACCGAGGATCTTCCGGGTGCCTACCGGCTGCTCTCAGGCATATCGCTGGATCCCGAGAGCACCTACTACGTAACGCATGCATTGGTGCTGGCCCAGCTGCATTACGACGGCTTTGCATTCTCGGATGCCATTGCTTTGCTGCAGCCCGTGGTAGAGACACAGTTACATGCGGCAGATGACATTGAGTTTGAACCGGCCGCACTGCTCGTGCTGAGCTTGGACGCTGCCGGGCGTAGCGACGAGGCGCGTTCCTATATCGACCGTATTGAACGTAGCCAAGACCCACAAGGGGCCGAGTACGCAGAGCAGCTTCGGCGCTTAGGTGTTGCGCGGTAAGTGCTTGAGCGCTGCGTTTATCTTAGGGCCGCATCTACCGCGGCCTCGGCATGAATGCCGGTGGTGTCGTAAAGCGGCACTGCCAGGTCGTCGGGGCGCAACAACATCCCAATCTCGGTGCAGCCAAGGATAACGCCGTCTGCACCGCGCGCTGCAAGATCCTGTGTAATGCGAACATACTCAGCCCGTGAGTTCTCCAGGACGCGGCCAAGAACCAACTCTTCGTAAATAATTCGATGCACGATCTCGCGGTCGGCTGGGGGTGGGGTGAGTACCTCAATGCCATGCATGTCTCGCAGGCGTCCAGCGTAGAAATCTTGCTCCATAGTGAAACGTGTGCCCAGCAGGCCAATACATGCGCTGCTCTGCTTGGCGAGGATCCTGGCCGCCGTAGCGTCCGCAATATGCAGCAGCGGAATGGTGATTGCCGCCTCCATTGCGGGGGCCACCTTGTGCATGGTGTTGGTGGCAAGCACCAAAAACTCCGCCCCGGCCGCCTGAGCTTGGGCCGCCTTCCCTGCAAGTAGACGCCCCGCGGCCTCCCAGTCACCTGCTGCCTGCATCTCCTCCAGCGGCGCAAAGTCAATGCTCACGAGCACAATCTCGGCCGAGTGCAGACCTCCAAGGCGCTCCTTCACCATAGTGTTGATGTAGCTATAGTACTGCGCCGTACTCTCCCAGCTCATTCCGCCCAGGAGCCCGATGGTTTTCATGGGGACAGTGTAGTGGCGGGCGGGTCATCATGCAAGCCTGAGACCGAGGTCAGTTACCCTCCCCGGTCACCCAGTTTTGTATTTAAAGAACTCGTCAGTAGCAACCCCGTACCCTCGGGCGGACAATCAATGAAGCAGTCCGAGAAGAGTGTCCTTCCGTAACAGTTCAATCTCTTCGGAATTCTCAGGTACCAGACAAGGTCATAGATGTCACGTCCCTT
>CAZQIK010000056.1:0-7678 GCA_964593085.1 uncultured Spirochaeta sp. | reverse complement strand
CCGATAGTTTATGACTGCTTCACAATTAATGTCGTGGTTCAGTGCCTCGCTCGTCAGGATGCGAAACTGTTGTATCTCAAGTGGCTCGCTCTTGTTTAGGTAGGCCTCGGTAAACAGGTCGTAGATCTCTGCAGCACTAAGCTCGCGGCCCAGGGAGTCGGCGCGTTTGTTTACCGCGTGTCCAAGGTCCGGTTGCATGGGTCTGGGAATATCGATCCCAAACTCACGCGAGAGAATATAGGCAACGCCACCCTTGCCGCTTTGGCTATTTATGCGAATGATTGCCTCGTAAGTCCGGCCAATATCGCGCGGATCTATGGTGAGGTAGGGGACTTCCCAACGTGCATCAGTGTCCGACTGAGACGTAACGCGGTCCATTCCTTTCTTAATTGCGTCCTGGTGTGAGCCAGAGAAGGCGGTGAAGACCAAGTCACCGGCATACGGGTGACGCGAATGTACATCCATCTGAGTTAGGCGCTCGTACTGCATGCGCAAGTACGGGACATCGAAGACCTTGAGTGTGGGATCTACCCCCTGGCTAAAAAGGTTGAGCGCCACCGTGACAATATCAAGGTTGCCGGTGCGTTCGCCGTTTCCAAAGAGTGTGCCTTCTACACGGTCGGCTCCGGCCATGAGGCCAAGCTCGGTTGCAGCTACTCCGGTTCCTCGGTCGTTATGGGTATGAAGACTGACGTGAATGCTCTCGCGTCGTGAAACGTTTCGGCAGAACCACTCAATTTGGTCCGCATATACATTTGGAGTCGCCCATTCCACTGTTGCTGGCAGATTAATGATTGTTTTATTCTCCGGGGTTGGCTGCCACACATCCAGCACGGCCTCCACGACCTCGAGCGCATACTCAGGTTCGGTGTCAGAGAAACTCTCGGGAGAGTACTGGAAAACGACCTCGGTGTCGGGGACGCTTGAGACGAGGTCGCGGACTATCTCAGCACCCTTAATTGCTATGCTCTTGATCTCCTCGCGAGAGAGGTTAAAAGTAACCTTTCGCTGCAATGGCGAAGTGCTGTTGTACAGGTGCACAATTGCGCGTTTTGTGCCGTGAATGCTCTCAAAGGTGCGGCGAATAAGGTGCTCGCGGGCCTGGGTGAGCACCTGAATTGAGACATCGTCCGGAATCATGTTGTCGTCTACGAGCTTGCGGACAAAGTCAAAGTCAATCTGCGAAGCCGAGGGGAAGCCCACCTCAATTTCTTTAAATCCCATGTCAACGAGTAAGCGGAACATCTCAATTTTTTGATGAACGCCCATAGGGGTTGCTAGGGCCTGGTTTCCGTCGCGTAGATCTACGCTGCACCACGTGGGTGCGGTGGTGATAACCTTGTCCGGCCAGGTGCGGTCGGGCAACTCCACTTGTGGGAATGGTCGATACTTTGACATTGCGCTCCTCCTTAATGGGCGTCGGTTCCGTTGTGTCTCTGGGGCCGAGTTGAATGCGGCTCCGGAGCAAAAAAAAACCCGCCGTCCTCACAGACAGCGGGTTCTCCAAGGCCTAATGGGCCACTGGTGTCAGCAACTACGTTGCTCACCCGCTGTTGAGATGCTTAGTAGAGCCAGTAGGTTGAGAGCAAGGTGATTGTGTGTAGGTGCGGACATTAATTGCTTCATAAATGTATTCCGTTCTTATGTTGAATACTAGAAATATTTGCTTCTGTCAAGCCACAAACCCGGTGGAATGCATATAATGAAGTGTGCGATGGAAAACTTGTTTGCACATACAGCTGACTATTACGATCTTGACACTCGCTTTATGCCGGGTACCGATCTTGACCTGTATCGCGAACTTCTTGAAATTCAAGGGGGTCCGGTGCTGGAACTGGCATCCGGCACCGGCCGAGTAAGCATTCCCTTGGCTGAGTCGGGGGCTTCGGTCTGGGCCTTGGATAAATCTCCGGCAATGCGCGCCGTGCTCAAGCGTAAGAGGGCTAGCCTGCCGTGGAGAGTACGCCGTCGGCTGCATTCGGTTGCCGGTGATATGGCGCGCTTTAGTTTTTTGCGGCGATTTCCTCTTATTATCATTCCCTTCCGGGGATTCCAGGCTCTAACCGACCGCCGCGAGATTGAGTCCTGCCTTCACCACGTGAAGCGAACTCTTGCTCCGGGGGGCCTCTTTGTTTTGGACCTGTTTGCGCCGCGTGTGGGCACCCCCTTAAGCGAGAGTGCAACTGATGAGCGCATAGACTGGGTGTACGAACGGCCTGAAACTGGTGAGCTGATTACCCGCGCTAGCCGCCAGCGGGGAATAGATACCGATCGCCGTATTCTACACACCGAGGTCGTCTACTATGTAGAAACGGCGGACGGTAAACGCGCCCGCCGCTCCGATGATTTTTCGCTGCGCTACTATCATCGGTGGGAAGTTGAGACCTTACTGTGTTCGGTGGGCTTTGAAATCATTGCAGAGTACGGCGGATACGACAAGCGTCCTATACATGCTGGCTCAGACATGGTTTTTGTGGTGCGTGCTACTCAGAACCCCAGTACTTTGCGAATAATGCACAGTTGACGGTTGGAGTAAGGTGCATATCGCAAGGGCGGGTCAAGCAGGAGTGACTGCGACAGCACCCCTTTCTTGTGAGAAAAGGTCTCAAAGCCCCACTGCCCATGATAATGACCTACTCCGCTTGTCCCACGTCCACCGAAGGGTAGGGCGGGGTTTGCCACATGCATAACGGTGTCGTTAATTGCTGCGCCGCCGCTTGGGACTCGTTTCAGAAAGCGTGAAGCCGCCTTGCGGTCACGGCTAAAGTAGTAGAGTGCGAGCGGATTAGGATTTCGTGCAATGAGGGTTTCGGCTTCACCAATGTGGTCAAACCCCAGCAGCGGAAGAATCGGCCCAAATATTTCTTCCTGCATAATGGGAGACTCCGGTGAAGGATCAAGTAAGATTGTTGGTTCAATCCGGCGGCTTTGGGAATTGCTCACACCGCCACTGAAAATACTGCCGTCCGCCAGCAGCCGCTCCAGCCTCTTGAAATGATCATCCGTGATGATAGAGGCGTAGTCTTCGGACTCAAGCGGCGAAGAGCCGTAAGCTCGTTCTATTTCTTGTGCCAAGGCCGTACACAGTTTGTCCTTAATGCGGTTGTCTACCAAAATGTAGTCGGGAGCAATGCAGGTTTGTCCGGCATTTACACACTTACCCCATACAATCCGCCGCGCCGCAGTCTTCAGTTCGGCATCCGCGGCAACGACACACGGGCTTTTACCGCCAAGTTCCAGAACTACCGGGGTAAGGTGTTTCGCTGCTGACTCGTACACCAGCCTGCCGACACGGGTGCTGCCGGTGAAGAAGATCAGGTCCCACCGTTGATTCAGCAGTTGTTGCGCTACGTCTGCGCCTCCTCCTGCGGTCTCTACTTCACCGTCGGGAAAGGCTGCCGCGACAATGCTCTCAATAACGGTGGCGGTATGTGGCGTTAGCTCCGAGGGCTTAAGCAAGACGGTATTACCGGCCGCAAGTGCAGAGATCACCGGCGCAAGTGCAAGTTGGAAAGGGTAGTTCCAGGGTGCAATAATGAGAACAGCCCCCCAGGGTTCAAACTCAATGCGTGAGGATGCGGGCTTGAGGAAGAGCGGTGTTGCTGTCCGGCGTGGGCGCATCCAGCGCCTCAGGCGTCGCCGTGTTTGACTAATTTCGCTACGTATGAAGGCAATCTCGGTGCTGTAGCTCTCAAAAGGCGGTTTGCGAAAGTCACGCGCAAGGGCGTCGATAATGTCTTGCTCTGCCATCTGAATAGCTGAGTCAAGCCGAGTGAGCGCATTTTGTCGTGCCGTTAACTCACAGAGTAATCCGCTGCGTTGCCGGTCGCGAAGTCTTTCGGCCGAGCTTTCTATGCTGAGTGCCGTTTCCATACCTCACATTACCATGACTGCTCTGAGGCGGCAAGCTCAGGGGTGACGGTGTCAAGCCACATGTAAAGTGTCCCACCTGGTGACATTATTGGAGTCCTGAGGTATAGTACTTGAGTTATAGTGACGGTGAACGCTTCGTGGAGGAAAAACTCAGTGGCACGCTGCCCTGCATTTGATGCACTACATATATTGGACGCAATTCATCAAATGGACGAAGAAGATCTCCAGGACTGCTCATTTGGTGTGATAAAAATGTCTAAAGATGGTGTGGTTGAGGCCGTGAACAATGCCGAAATCGAGCTGACGGGGCTGTCACGCAGTGCTTTCATGGGAAAAAATTTTTTTACGCAGGTAGCTCCCTGTACTAATAACTACATGGTGGCGGAAAAGTATCGCAAGCAAGATGAGCTTGATGAGGCTATTCCCTACGTATTCACGTATATGATGAAACCGACTCCGGTGCATCTGCGGATGCTCAAGTCGCCAAGCTACGATTCACAGTATCTTTTAGTCGACCGAAAAGACACGTGAGTGTAGACTAAGCACACCATGTATGTTGGACTCATTCGTGCAATTTAGCGAACACGACCTCGAAAACGAACATGAGAAACTCCTTCGCTTTTTATATCTTGCGCCTGTTGCGTTGCTTGAGATCGATGTTGGTGGTGATATACACCTGATGAACGGGTACGCTTCGGGCTATCTTATGCCGCTGAGTAAGACCGGATCACTCACAAATTTATTTGATTTGCTTTCCGAGACCGGCATCGACCTTTCGGAGCTTGTAGCTGGATATGTTGCGGAATCTGGAACCATCATTAAGGACCGGCGACTGCGATATGACTCGGCCGGCGTAAGCCCGGTGTACTTTTCGCTCACCGTTGAGCGACTGAGCGCCGACCGCTATATGGTTGCCATGACCGATATTACTGTTCAGGTGCGGCAAGAAGAACGTATTAGCACAATGATAGAGCAAGAGGCGCTCCATAGGGGTCGTGCGGAAATAGCCGCGGGAGTTTTGCACGATATTGGCAATGCAATTACTGGAGTAGGCACCGGTGTAAACCGCTTGCTTGGTGAGACTGTTTGGCCGGAAGAAGATGGTCTATCGCGGTTGGAACTCATGTTTCAAGACTCGTATGAAAGCTTGTGCAGCGCCTTAGGTGTGGCAAAAACAGATGCACTGCTGCGCTACACGAGTGAGTTACAAGCTACTCTGAAAGCTCGCCGCTCAGAGCTGAACGAGCACCTGCAGAGCACGGCCAAAACGGTCGCTCATATCTCAGAGGTGTTGGCGCTGCAACGGCAGTACGTAGGGAGTAACCGTGACAAGACGCATACCGTCATACCTTTGGTGCAACTGGTGGAAGATGCTATCTCGATGCAGAACGCTGCACTTGAGAAGAGAAGAATTAGCATTCGTAGGCAGTACAACGACGACTCTGCTTCTGTGGCGGGTAGCAGAACTGACCTTATACGTGTGTTTGTAAATATGCTCCGCAATGCTTTTGAGTCTTTTGATAGAACCGAGATGCATGCCGAACCTGTAGTTCTGCTGGAGACGAGCCGCGATCCGGATAAGATGCGAGTGGTCTTGTCAATGAGTGATAATGGCGGCGGATTTGCCGCGGATCCGCGGGAACTGTTCGCGCTGGGCGTCAGTAGGAAAAAAAATAGCGACGGGATGGGCTTGTTTGCCTGCCAAAAAATTATAGAATCACATAATGGACGTTTATGGTTAGCAAGTGACGGTCCCGGGAAGGGAGCTGTCGCCCATATTGAGCTTCCAATTCAGGAGGAACAGGGTACATGACAGACAGCTTTAATACTCGGGTCCTAGTGATAGACGACGAAGAGGCAATTCGTGATAGTTTTCGTGGAATCCTCATGCCTCACCGGAAAAAGTACGAGAATCTCAAGCAGGCTGGAGAAGAGCTTTTCGGTACCGGGCCCAGAGGTGGTGGATCGGGGGAGACATTTGATTTTGATTTTGTAGAGGCCCAGGACGGTGAAAGCGGTCTGCGCCTGGTAGAAGAGGCTATAGAGAGCCAGCGACCTTTTGCAGCAATTTTTGTTGACATGCGCATGCCTGGGTGGGACGGGTTGGAAACGGTGCAAATGATTCGTTCCGTGGACTCACGTGCGGAGATTGTTTTTGTTACCGCCTATAGTGACTACAGCATCGAAGAAGTGGTCATGTCGGCAGGGCCCAACGTTGGGTATCATACAAAGCCCTTTGCAGCAGAGGAAATTCGGCAAATCGCCACCAAGGCGGTATACGAATGGAATAAGACGCGTAACCTTGAACAGCTTATTGGTATTGTTTCGCAGCTTCGTGCACAACGGGTAGGTATCGGCGAGTTACTTCCCAGCATTGCGGGCTACGTTTCCGAGCTGGTCGGGTGTGAGTCGGTCATGATCACGCGCCCCCTTGTTGACGGAAGCGGTTTCCGGAAAGTGGTAGGAATAGGTCGCCTGGGCGAGGATGAGCTTGCTACCGAACATTTGCCGCATATTCCTACCCTTGCTGAAAATGCAGTGCAGCAGAACGATCACTACCTGTTCTCGCGTCTGCATGACTACACTGTGGTGGTTCTTGTGGAGCAGCCGGGCCAGCGAATCAACAGCGACCGTGTGTATATACTGCAGCTTTTTCTTAAACAGGCTGGCCAGACTCTGGAGAATACCGAGCTGCAAGACACACTTATGCAGAAGGAGAAACTCTCTGCCGTTGGTCAGGCGGTGAGCATGATTGCCCATGATCTACGGTCACCGCTCTCGGGGGTACTATCGCTTGTGGATCTCATCCGCCAAACCGACTACGAGCCTGACTCGATGCAGGAAGTGTTTGGTCAGATCTCCGAAGCAGTGAACTCGGCCATAGATATAGTGAACGATATTCTTGACTTCACTCGCAATAGTGACATTTCTCGCAATCTCATCTCCTCGGCCGATCTTATTGAAGAGGTGGAGTCTGCGACCGCGAGCTTTGTCCGCAGCATGCGAGCCGAGCTTGTCATTGACAAGAGGCGGTCCTTCACCTTTTTAGGAGACAACGGGAAGATGCGTCGGGTGCTGGTAAACCTGGTACGGAATGCCGGTGAGTCGTTTCCACGGCGCCCCCGGGGCGAGTCGCATATTATCCTACGTAGCGACTTCTCAGGAGAGTATGGAATTTTTGAGGTGGAGGATAACGGCACCGGAGTTCCATCTGAAGTACAGGAAACCATTTTCGTGCCGTTTTCAGGTGGTGGTAAACGTGGAGGTACTGGTCTTGGTCTTGCCATTGTGAAGAGCTTTGTGGAAGCGCATGGTGGCAGCGTGGAGTATGAAACCGGCGAGGCCGGAACCTGTTTTCGGCTCCGGCTGCCAGCACGGGTAGTGGAGTAAACCACTCACGGATTGTTCTGAGCTAGTAACGGAACGGCCCGCTTAGGTCGATAGTTGCTGTGTGAGACTTGCCATTTCAATTGCGGCCATTGCGGCATCCCAGCCCTTGTTGCCAGCCTTTGTCCCGGCTCGTTCGAGCGCCTGCTCAATATCGTTAGTGGTAATAATGCCGTTGATCACCGGGATGCCGGTGCTAATTGATGCCTGCGCTACGCCCTTGGCCGACTCTGCGGCAACGTAGTCAAAATGTGGCGTTGAGCCGCGAATGACCGCGCCCAAACACACAATTGCATCGTAGCGTCCGGTTTCGGCGGCCTTCTTAGCCACGAACGGCACTTCAAAGGCCCCTGGTACGCGCATAACCGTGATCGCGCCTGCATCGCAGCCGTGTCGGGTAAGGCAGTCTACCGCGCCG